>JADFNF010000144.1 GCA_022563485.1 Fidelibacterota bacterium
GCCACCTGCGCTCCCTGCTGCGCCCGGCGGCTCACCGGCCACTGCCTCCTGCCACTGCCACCGATGCCCGCCTTAGGGACTAGCGGCATAGTCCTGGAAGAAATCGTGATCCAGGGCCGCCACGAGTTTCGCCCGCTGAGCCGCGTCGACGCTCCACCACGGGTTGAGTTTCATCATCTCCTTCACCACCCGCCGGGTCCGGTCCCCGAAAAAGATGGCATTCAGTTTGAGCAGGGTTTCGTACTCGGCCTGGGATTCCAGGAACCGGCATTTGGCGAGGGTCTGCTTGTCCAGGCTCTCGGTGATGACATCCACGATGGACCCCGGGTCCAGGCCCAACCGGGCGATGGCCGCCAGGGCACTCTTTTTACTGGTTTTCTGCATATCCTGGACTGCCAGGCTTTTGCTCATGAGCAGGGCCGTGCGCTCCATGAGGTCGATGCGCTTGTCAACCAGCTGTTTCTGATACTCGTGATGGGCCTTCTGGGCCCAGGCGTCCTGCTGGATCACGTAAGTGATACCGGCGCCGGCCGCGATCAGGACCACGGACATGATCACCAGGAACAGCTTGTGACTGAGGGCTGACAGCAGTTGCCCTATCCGCGACTCACGCGGTTTTTTAGCAGGCTTATCAGGACGTTTGGGAGCCGGGCTGGATGGTTTGATCATAGCTACCTCACTCAACCATTTGCAGTTAGGATGGACAACCTGCCGTCTGTGCGACGGTCTCGCTCAGCAGGCCAACAGGGGGACCGTCCCGGTGCGAGCCCACCACTGAATCTAGCCTATACAATGGGGCATATCAACAGGCGAACGCCTGCTATCGCGCCCTGGAGATTATTGATTGGGAGCCGGGGGAAGGGCACCGGTCTACGGCAGGACCAGGGTCTCGCCGTGCTCCATGACCAGGACCTCCTCCGCGCTCAGCCCCGCTCTGGCGGCCGATTCCCTTAGCCGTCGTGGCGGTTCCAGGAACGGCTCGTCGGTAAGAATGAAAGTGCCCCAATGCATCCCGATGGTCCGCCGGGCGCTAAGGTCCCGGTGGGCCTGGACGGCTTGATCAGGAGTGATATGCACGGAGCTCATAAACCACTCAGGATTGTAGGCGCCAATGGGCAGTAGCGCCAGGTCCAGGGGTCCGGCCCGCTCCCCGATGTCAGCGAAATGCTGGCTGTAGCCGGTGTCCCCGGCGAAATAGACCCGATGGTCAGGGCTGGCCAGTACCCAACCGGCCCATAGGGTCTCATTCCGGTCCCAGAGTGTCCGGCTGCTAAAATGTTTCGCCGGCACACAGATGATCTCCCGGCCAGCCTTTAGATCGACGCGGTCCCACCAGTCCAGCTCCACCACGCGAGTCACTCCCTGGCGGGCAAACCACCCCTTGAGGCCGAGGGGCACATACCAGGTGGGGCCGTTCCCCAGGCGCCGGACGGTCCCCTTATCCAGGTGATCATAATGATTGTGGGATATCACCACCACATCGATGGGGGGTAACCGGTCAGGCTCCACCGGCAGGGGCGTGACCCGTCGGGGGCCAGCAAATTGCACCGGCGAGGCCCGCTCGCTAAAGTTGGGGTCGGTGAGGATGTTGAGACCGTCCATCTGGATCAGGAAGGCGGCGTGGCCGAGCCAGGTGACGACCAGGCGGCCTCCTGGGGCGTTGATTATCTCCCATCGCGGCTCCCGGAGCGGGAGGGTATTGACGACTTCCCCGTAACGCGGCCGGGTCCCATCCTTTCGCGTCCGCCGCCACTTAAAGAACTCTTTGAAACCGTGTTCCGGCGAACTGCCGGGCCACGGATTGCGGAAACCGGTGTCTGTGTGGTGGGATGGGCGCTCCATGCCAGGGTCACGCATGGGTGCCGTCGGAGCAGCGGCTGGGGGACCCGCCAGGGTCAGAAGCATGGCCAGACCCAGAAATATCGACGGGAGGACAAGCCACTTCATTAAAGAATCGACACAGCCTGAGACAATCGGGCAAATTCAGATAACTAGCGAGCCACGCCAATGAGCTCTTCGATACGCCCTGCTAGATCAATATCAAGATGGGTGACGCCACCAGCGTCGTGGGTCGTGAGGGAAAGGTCCACCTTTCTCCATTTCACAACCAGATCGGGATGATGATTGGCCGCTTCAGCCAGGTCCGCCACCCGATTAACGAAAGCAATCCCATCCATGTAGGTATTGAACTGGATGGAACAAGTAAAGGAATTGTCTGCAAAGCGCCACCGGGGATTGGCATTCACAAAGGCCGTGATTCCCTCGGGTGTGAGCCGTTCACGGGTCGGTTTGTGAGGGGTTGATCGGTCTGCCATGTGACCCTACTCCGTCTAAAAGACCATGTTTGTCAGGCCTTTGCGCAGGTTATCAACCTTGGCCTGAAAGGCAGGCTCGGCCGCCATGGCTGTTTCTACGTTTTTACAGGCGTGGATCACTGTCGAGTGGTCCCTCCCGGCAAAGTGTAATCCGATGCTCACCAGAGAAGCACCAGTGAGCTCTCTGGCTAAGTACATAGCCACATGCCGGGCATAAACAAAATCTTTACGACGTCCCTTGCCGACCAAGCTGGTCTCCTTGACGTTGAAATCCTCGGAGATCAACTTGATGATCTCGTCCACGGTTACAGACTTAGTGGCCTTCTTGCCGAGGATTTCCTGAACGACGGTACGAGCCAACTCGAGTGTAATTTCCTGCCTGCGGAGAGAACTATAGGCCAGCAGCCGAATCAGAGCTCCCTCCAGATCCCGGACATTGGATTTAATGCAACTGGCCAGGTACTCCACGGTATCATAGGGGATATCCAAGCCGTCCTCCTCGGCCTTCCGCATGAGGATGGCAATCCTGGTCTCCAGATCGGGGGGATGAATGTCCACGATGAGGCCGGCCTGAAACCGGGATATGAGGCGATCGGTAAGGCCCGAGAGCTCACTGGGCGGGCGGTCAAGGGTCATGATAATTTGCTTACCGCGCTGGTAGAGGTCGTTAAAGGTGTGGAAAAATTGCTCTTGAGTTTGTTCCTTCTTCTGGAAGAATTGGATATCGTCTACCAGCAACATATCCACATTTCTGTAGTACTTGGAAAATGCCGTTGTCCGGTTCTTTTGAATGGACGTAATGAAGTCCAGCGTAAACTTTTCACTGGTCGTATAAATAATCGTGGTGTTCGGGTCATTGGCGAGTACTTTGTTGCCCACGGCCTGGAGCAGGTGAGTCTTGCCGAGCCCCACCCCGCCATAGATCACCAGCGGGTTGAACAGGTTCTTCTGAGATCGCTGGCAGATGGATAAAGCCGCCGCCTTGGCGAACTGATTTCCCGCCCCCTCCACGAAGTTCTCAAAGGTATACCGCTGGTTCAGTTGGGTAGACTTTGAAAAACCATTATTCTCGACAGTCCCCGTCGGAAAGGAGGGCCTGGGATCCTCCATAGTTACATCGCCTAAAACCACGCTGTATCTCACTTGCAGCTCCTTTCCGGAGGCCTGCCGAAGAGCATCAATAATGATGGGCCGGTAGTGCGAATCCAGCCATTCATAATAGAATTGGCTCGGCACCTGGAGAGTCAGACTCGAGTCCTCCAGACTTGCCGCGATCAACGGCTCAAACCAGGTTTGATAGGTCTGGGCGGCTACACGCCTTTTGATCAGTGAAAGGCAGTTTTGCCAGACGGTTGTAGGTTCCAACGGCACTCTTAAAATAGGTTATTGCGATATGGTAGCGGGGTATGCTTTGTGAAGATTATCCACAAGTTATCCACACTTGCTCCCGCACATTTAAAGTTGGATAAAGGCCAAGCAAACTGTCAAGGTAAAAGATGATCGCAAGCCAAATATTTTCGTACGGGATGCATCCGCCTAGGGGACTCAAACCGATCTGGAAGGGTAGGCGGCGACTAACTTGACAAGCCTGTTGGAAAGGTTTCCCGAAGACTCTGGATGAACGCCGCATTACTGAGGTCAAGGATCGGCATCGAATCGTACTGTTCAAAAAAAAGGGATGGGACCACATCCTTCGGCAGACCGACGGCTGCTCTGATGCGCCGATCATTGGGGATAAAGCCTCGTCGGAATAGGGCGATCAAGGTATTGGCGATTGTGCCTTGCAGACCGCAAATATAAGCCACGCACCGCTCGGGCGCAATATGGCCGGGTTCAAATCCCAGGCGCCGCTCCAGGTCCTCCAGCTTTTCTGCGTCGAAAAAGGTCTCCACACGCCCCGTATCTCCCCGCCAGTCGGGGTGCAGCCGGGGCCGGCTGATGGTCGGAAAGTATCTTTGCCGAACGAGGTTAAGAGCTTTTTCGAGGTCCTCTTTATACGCCAAATCATGTGGATGGCTCGCGCCATGCAGCAGGATAAAATTGGAGGCCTTTCCGTCCGTCGCCACATTCTGTTGCAGCACATTTTTCAAGATGGAGACAAAGGGTGCCAAGCCGGTCCCAGCGGCAACAAATATTTTCTGGCGCGGGTCATCCTCCCCAACCGTGTGAGCGAGGGTAAAGCGTCCTGTGATCTTGGGCCCCAGCCAAAGACGCGATCCCACCTGCATTTTCCAAAATAGGTGGGTGAGGGGATTGTTGCTGGTAGGATGGTCGACATAGCGAATGTAAAACTCCAACCAGCGACGCTCCTCTGGCGGCGAGGCAATGGAATATGCCCGCCGAACAAACCCCTTGTCCGGCTCGTCTTCATTGTAAACGCCCAGTACAGCATATTGACCGGCGACGAATTCGGGTACGGGCGGCGCCCTATTCCCCGGTTCGCTCGTATCCCCATCGGGCTGAATATGAAATATTGACAGGGTGTCGCTCAAATCCTCCCGCTCAATGAGGGAGGCGTTATAGGCGAATTTTTTTACGGCTGGCAACATGGGTACAGGCTAAAATGGGTGCCGTTAGACTACGGAAAATAGGTTTCCCAACAGTCAGAAAAAAGGGGTAATCACCTTTTCGGCCAATTAGCTTTGGGCCACATTTGTTCACAGCTGACAACTTCATCAAATGAGGCATAATGGCTTCCCCTGCTCAAAACCGGCTGGTCATGCCAGCTGGACCGGTTCCCGCACTTTTAGGTGGCAATCCAGCCGTCGACCGATCCCGGTGGCCCTCCTGGCCCCCACGGCTGCCAGGATTGTTTGAGGCTCTCAAAAAGGTGGTTGAAGACGATCAATGGGGTGTGCGATCTGAGACCATCCAGCGGTTCGAACGGGATTTCGCCCGTTATCACGACGCCCAATATGGCCTGGCCATGGCCAACGGGACGGTGGCGCTCTACGCCGCCCTGGCAGCCCTGGGCATCAAAGCGGGGGATGAGGTCATTGTGCCGGCCTACACCTTCATGGCCTGCGCAGCGGCGGTGATGCACACCGGCGCCACGCCGGTCTTTGCCGATATCGACCCCCACACCTTTAACCTGGATCCCCAGGACGCGGCCCGGCGTATCTCCCCACGAACGGC
>JADFNF010000145.1 GCA_022563485.1 Fidelibacterota bacterium
AGACTCTCGGGGCTTTCCTTCTTGATCCATCGGTTCCGCTGGCCGCCCAGGAAAATGGTGAACAGGTGCTCACCTTCCGGGGCGCGACCGGGAAACAGGGAGCTGTCGAACAGCAGGCCCAATATCCGGCGCTTTTCTACCGCCGGTATGAGCATGCCGAATCCGTCGGTGCGGGTCTTTACGGCCTCCCTGGGATAGCTCAGGTGGGCCACCGCAACGGTCGCATATTCGAGCTTGATTTGCGGGTAAACCCCGGCCCCGAGGGCGGCCCAGTCCGGCACAGGGATGGTGGAGACCACCGCCTCGAAGGTCTCCCCATTGACCCGCCACCGGTCCCCTGCCGGTGACAGCTCCTTGATGGGTGTGCCCAGGCGCACGTTATCCCCCAGGGCCATCACCAATGCCAGCGGCAGCTCCTGAAGGCCTTTCTTGAAAGCGTACATACCCCCCTTGGGCTTGGGAAAATCTCCGCTTTTGGCGGCCTGTTTCCGGGCCTTCCTCATTCGGGCCAGGCCCCCCTTGAAGAGACTGCCCCCTTCACGCTCCAGCTCTTTGAGCACGGGGAATGCGGCTGCCATGGATAGCTGCGCGGGATCACCGGCGTAGACCCCGGAGATGAAGGGATCGATCAGTCGGGTCACCACTTCCGGCCCCAACCGCCGGGTGAAGAAATCGGCCACACTTTCGTCCCCTTCCAGTTTGGCAATGAACGGCTCTTTGAGCAGCCGCCACTTGGCCCGTCCGGTGAGCAGAGGGGTCTTGATCAGGGCGCCGAGGCCCATGGGGAGCGGTTCGGGCCGCCCATCCAGACAGATGAAGCGATGGGTCCCCTCGGGATTGCCCGGCAGGTACTGGTCGGTGAGACCCAGGCCGTCCAGGGCATTGTAAAGCGCCGTGTAGGAGGGGAGGATGGCGTGAGGCCCCAGCTCCAGCAGGTAGCCGTCCAGCTCCACGGACCGTATCTTTCCACCGGGGACGTCGGCGGCCTCAAAGACGACCGGCTCATGGCCCCCTTGAAGCAGTTTCCAGGCGGCAGCCAGGCCCGCTATGCCTCCTCCCAGAACAGCCACTCTCACGGCAGTGCATACCGTTCTGCATGCTGAACAATATCGGCCAGTGCCCTGATGAACCGGGGATGGACCCCTGGAGCCGGTACCCGCAGGTAGCTGGTGATCCCCGCTTCCAAGGCAATATCGCGAATCAGGATATCGAGTTCGTACAGGGTCTCCAGGTGTTCGCAGGTAAAGGCGATGGGCACCACGGCCACCCGTCTGATCCCCTGCCGGGCCAGGTCCGGGATATGTTGGAGCATGGCCGGTCCGAGCCATTTCACCGGCCCGATCCGGCTTTGGTAGGCGAGGCTGTGGGGGTTGGGGAGACCGGCCATCACCCGGTCCACCGTCTCCTGAATCTGGGTCTGGTACACATCGCCCCGGCGGATGTAGCTCACCGGCACGCTGTGGGCGCTGAAGACAATGTGGATGGCGGCGGGGTCGTCCTGGCCTGCCAGGGTCTCGCCGATGAGCTCGGTGATCGAACCGATGTAATCGGGGTGTTTGTGGAAGGGGCCGATGAAGGTTGTGCTGTCGTTTAGGGCCTCACCAGCCTGCCAGACCCGGTGGCAGCTGCGGGTGGTGGCATAACTGTACTGGGGGAAGAGGGGCAGGGCCACCACCCGGTCCCAGGGACCATTTGCGGTGTTCAGCTCCCGCTTGACCTCCTCGATCATCGGCGCGCTGTATCGCATGGCGCAGATCACGTGGTAGCCATCGCCGAGGAGGGCCTCCAGGGCCCGGGCTTGAGCCTGGGTCTCGGCCAGGATGGGCGAGCCACCGCCGATCTGCTGGTACATCCTCTGGGCATGGAGCTTGCGCCTTCCGGCAATCCACCGCCCCAAAGCCCCGGCCCCGAAGGTTCCCCAGGGGAATCGGATCACATCACTGAAGAGGTTGGCCAGAAAGGGTTCCACTTCGTCCTGGTTGGCGGGGCCGCCCAGGTTCATGAGGACCACGGCCGTGCGGCTCATGGGGTGCGGCCGGCCCAGTCCCGGGGTTTGAGCATCGCGTAGATTTCGGCCTCCCGGCTCCCCGCCTCGGGCTGCCAGTTGTAGGTCCAGGCCGTCAGGGGCGGCAACGACATGAGGATCGACTCGATGCGGCCCCCGGTCTCCAGGCCGAATAAGGTCCCCCGGTCATAGATTAGGTTAAACTCTACGTAGCGGCCCCGGCGGTAAAGTTGGAACTCCCGATTCCCATCGGTATACGGGCTATCCATGCGCTTTTCTAGGATGGGCAGGTACACCGGCAGAAAGCTGCGGCCCACATCGACGGTAAAGGCTAAGGTGGTCTCGGGGTCCTCGGTGAGGTAATCAAAGAATATCCCGCCGACCCCCCGGGCCTCGTCCCGGTGTTTGATAAAAAAGTACTCGTCGCACCACCGCTTGAACCTGGGATAATAGGCCCGGTCGTGCCGGTCGCACACTTCCTTCAAACTCCGGTGAAAGCGGATAATGTCTTCGGTAAAAGGATAGTAGGGGGTCAGATCGATTCCCCCGCCAAACCACGCTTTATCGCCCCGCTCCAGGTACCGGATGTTCATGTGAACCGTGGGGACAAAGGGGTTCTTGGGGTGCAGCACCAGCGACACCCCGGCGGCAAAAAACTGACGGTCATGGCCCAGTTCCATGCGCTCGGCTATTTTCTCCGACAATTCCCCCTCAACGCCCGAATAATTCACGCCCCCCTTCTCGATGACCTCCCCGGCGAACACCCGGGTGATGCCGCCGCCCGAGCCGGTGTCATAGTCCCATGTCTCCTCCAAAAAGGACTGCCCCGTGATTCCCGCCAAGGCATCACAGATTTCAACCTGAACGGATTTGAAGGCGTCCGTGACCCTTTGGCGCAGCTCCGCCATCAATCTAGGGGTTCATACGGTTTTGGAATATTGGGGCGTATCGCTGGTGGCCACGGCCTGCCCCCCTCCGTTTTTGGGCAGGTAGGCGTCAAAGGTCATGGCAATGTTACGGATGAACAGCCGCCCCTGTTCGGTGACCAACAGGCGATCCCCCTCATCAACGAGCAGGTCATCGGCCTCGAAGGGGGCCAGGGCCTTGAGCTCGGGGGCAAAGTGGTCCCTAAAATCGATGTTAAAAGCCTGTTCCAGGTCCGGGAGGTTGAGCTCGAACCGGCACATGATGTCCTGGATCACCCGCCGCCGGAGGTGGTCTTCATCGGTAAGCCGGATGCCCCGCTCCGTGGGGAGTTGGCCGGCCTCCACGCTCTGCCGGTAGCGGCTGATCTGCTTATGGTTCTGGACGTAATAGTTGCGGGTCTGGCCGATACTGGTGATGCCCAGGGCGTACAGGTCCAGCCCGGCACGGGTGCTGTAGCCCTGAAAATTGCGGTGCAGAGCTCCCCGCTCAAGGGCGGTGGCCAGCTCATCGTCATGCCGGGCGAAATGGTCCATGCCGATGAAGGTCATGTTGCCGGTGGTGGTGAGGGCAGTGATGATATGGGCGAACATCTCCAGCTTCACCTCCGGGCCGGGGAGCCATGCTTCGTCGATCATGGTCTGGTTCTTCTTGAGCCAGGGGACATAGGCATAGTTGTAAACGGCCAATCGGCTGGGGTGCAGGGTCAGGACCTGCTCCAGGGTGCGGGCGAAGCTCTCGACGGTCTGGTGGGGCAGGCCGTAGATCAGGTCCAGGTTGACGTGCTCAATGCCGTTGTCCCTTAACAGCTCCAGGACCCCCTCGGTCTGCTCATAGGACTGGAGGCGATTGACGGCCTTCTGCACCTCCCCGTTGAAGTCCTGGAGCCCGCAACTGGCCCGGTTAAAGCCCGCCTCGGCCAGGGCCTCGGCCTGGTCCGCCGACAGTTCCCGGGGATCGATCTCAACGGACACTTCCGCGTCAGCGCTGAAGGCGAAGCGGCTGCGGATGTGTCCCATGAGGTCCTTGATTTCGTCGGCCGTCAGGTAGGTGGGGGTGCCCCCGCCCCAATGGAGTTGGCCCACCTTCCGCCCATCGGCCATGTGGCGCGCCACCAGGTCGATCTCCTTCTTGAGCAGTTGCAGGTAGTCGGCGATAGGCTCCCGGCGATGGGTGATGATGACATTGCAGGCGCAGAAATAGCACAGGGAGCGGCAGAAGGGGAGATGAAAGTAGAGCGATATTTCCGGCGTCACCGGGACCTGGGGATTGGACAGCTCGTTCAAATAGTCCTCGGCGCCTACGGCTTCGCCAAACTGGGGGGCGGTGGGGTAGCTGGTGTAGCGCGGTCCCGGCCGGCTGTACTTGCGGGCCAGCTCGAGATTGAGCTTCATGCCGGGACTTCCAGCTGATAGGTGTGCACCGTCTCCACCAACGCCTGGACGTGCTCGACGGGAATCTCCGGAGTGATGCCGTGGCCCAGGTTGAAAATGTGTCCCGGCCCCGGGCCGTGGCTCTCCAGGACCGCCCGGGTCTCCCGGGCGATGGTGTCCGGGTCTGTGGTGAGAATGGCGGGGTCGAGGTTGCCCTGGAGCACCACCTCATCACCCCACCGGTCCCGGTAGTGGGCCAGGGTGTGGGACCCATCGACCCCCAGGATGGGGAACCGGCCAACCTCCGCTGCGGTGAGCCAGTGGGCGGCGCCCCGGGGAAAGAAAATTACCCGCTCACCTTTGAGGGCGTCGGCAATGCGGGTCAGATAGGGCAGACAGGCATGGCGGAATTGATGCTCAGGTACAATCCCCGCCCAGGAGTCGAACACCTGGACGGCGTCGGCTCCGGCGTCCAGCTGGGCCCGCAGATGATCGATGACCGCCTCGGTAAGGCGTTCCATCATGGCGTGGAACGTATCCGGCTCCTGCTCCATCATGTTCTTGATAGCCGGGAATCCCGTCTTGGAGCTGCCCCCCTCCGCCAGGTAGCAGGCCAGGGTCCAGGGCGCCCCGGCGAAACCGATGAGGGCCACGTCAGGGGACAGCTCCCTGCGCAGCAGCTCCAGGGCGGTGTAGACGTATCCCAGGCTACCCGTCACCGGTGTGGTTGCGAGACGGTCCAGGGCCTCGGACGTCCGCACCGGCCGATCCAGCACCGGCCCCTGCCCATCGACGATTTGGTAGGGCACACCCAGGGCCTCAAGGATCACCAGGATATCGGAGAAAATGATGGCGGCGTCCAGACCGTACCGGCGAATCGGTTGAAGGGTCAGCTCCACGCACAGGTCAGGGGTCTCCACCAGCTCCTTAAAGGTATGCTTGGCCCTGATCGCACGATACTCGGGGAGGTACCGCCCCGCCTGCCGCATAATCCATACCGGACGGCGGGGAGTGGGTTTAAGGTCGCAGGTGTCCAGAAACAGGTTCATGCCGGTCGTAAACTTTCACTGAAACGGTCCCTGAA
>JADFNF010000146.1 GCA_022563485.1 Fidelibacterota bacterium
CTGGTAAAGCAGTTTGACAGTCCGTCAGGCCAGGATGTCCGGGTGGTGGATCAGGTCTCCTTCCAGGTGGACCCGGGCACTGTGTTCGGCCTGCTCGGTCCCAATGGGGCCGGCAAGACCACCATCATCCGCATCATCATGGGCATACTGGGGGCCGATGGGGGGACCGTTCACTATGGGGGCCGGCCCATCACCCGGTTGTCCCGAGGACATCATCCGCAGTGAGCCACCGGTTCGGGTACCTTCCGGAGGAGCGCGGCCTCTATCAGAAGTCCGGTCTCAGGGAGACCCTCGTCTACCTGACCCAATTGAAGGGTCTGTCCAGGGCTGACGCCGGCCACCGGGTAGATGCCTGCCTCGAGCGATTCGATCTCCAGGCGCAGGCCAGTAAGAACATTCAAACCCTCTCTAAAGGCAACCAGCAGAAGGCCCAGTTCATCGCTGCCATCGCTCACGAGCCGGAGGTAGTGATTCTTGATGAGCCGTTCGCCGGACTGGACCCGGTGAACCAGTTGGTCCTCAAGGAGGTCATCGGCGAGCTGCAGGCCCAGGGAACCACCATCCTCTTTTCCACCCACCAGATGGAACAGGTCGAGCGGCTGTGTGATCGATTGTGCCTGATCCATCGGGGCCGGGTCGTATTGGAGGGCACGTTGGCGGAGGTTAGAAGTGAGCGCGGCGGATCGTGCGTTCAGGTGACCTTTGAGGGGGGCCTGCCCACCGGCCTGGATCGCTGGCTAACCATTCTGGAGACCAAGGACGATAGGGTGGTGGGGAGCCTGAAGGACGGTTTGGCCCCCACCCTCAAGGGGCTGATGGACCTGGGCCCGGTGGTGGAGTTCAAGGTGCGCCAACCCACCCTGGAAGAAATTTTTATCGAGACCGTAAAGGGTTCGGAAGGAACCCTTCATGAGGTGCAACCATGAGGGTTGTATGGTTGGTCATGCGCTGGGAGTACCTCACCCGCATTCGCTCCAAATTCTTCCTGATCTCCAGCATCCTCATGCCCCTGTTCATCATTGGTCTGACCTTTATCCCGGTGCTCCTGTTGCAGGAGGAATCCGTCCAGGGCCTCACCCTTGCCGTCGTGGATGAAACGGGTGACTGGGCACAGCGCATCGGTGACCTTCTGGACGAGCGATACCGCGATTCCGACGGCCAGCCCCGGTATCCCCGATACAGCTTGTTCAGCGCTGACCGACACGGTCAAGGGATGGAGGCGGCCGCCCTGTTGGATGGGGGCGTCATCGACGCCTATCTGGTGATCGAACCGGCGTTTGGAGCCACGGGAGCCGTCAGCTACATCGCTCGGGTGCAAGGGCACATTTTTGAGCAGGAGCAGATCCGCCGGGCCGTCCAACGGGTGTGGACCCGGGCCATCTTTGAACGCCGTCAGGTGAATCTGGCGTTGCTGGAGTCCCTGGAACGGGATATTACCTGGACCCGCTTTGAGGTGGCGGGGGGCCAACTTACGGAGTCTGAACAGTTGCAAGCTTTCTTCATGCCACTGATCCAGGTCATGATCCTGTTCTTCGCCATCTTTTTCTCTTCACAGATTCTCATGCGGAGCATCATTTTGGAACGGAGCAGCCGGGTGGTGGAGTTGCTGCTCTCATCCATCACCCCCCAAGACCTCATGACGGGCAAGATCCTGGGCCTGGGTCTGGTGGGCCTGACCCAGATCGCCGTCTATTTCACGGTGGCCATCCTGGCCGGCGGCCAGACTGGGGCCAGCCTGATGACGGCCCAGGGGGCCGGAACCTTTCTCCTGTTTGCCATATTGGGCTATTTCTTTTATGCCGCCATCTACGCGACCGTGGGCAGCCTGTTTGAAACCGAGCAGGAGGCACAGCAGGTGGTGGGGCTGCTTTCACTGATTCCTATACTGCCCCTGGTATTATCGTCCTATGTGATCCTTTATCCCGATATGCTGGCGGTGCGGATCGCTTCTTTTTTCCCGCCGTTCACGCCGTTCCTCATGATTATCCGCCTGGCGGTGTCTCAGGTCCCCTGGTGGGAAGTGGCCGGCAGCGCCCTGGTCCTGGCCCTGTTTACCGCCTTGATGATGCGTTGGGCGGGGATCGTCTTCCGTACGGCCATCCTGATGTACGGCAAGCGGGTGACGCTACCGGAGATCGTGCGCTGGGTCCGGGCGGGGTAGGGAAAAATCAGGCCGAAATAACTCAACCGGTGTTACCACCGCTCCATCCCGGAACTGGCCCCCTTTGTAACCCTTCCGACCTTTCGCGCATCTAACAGACAGTCCGCCGCCGTAGCCTTTGCGAACCTGCGAACCGTGGCGGTAAATTAACGGCTGATCAAGTGTGATTATTTCTGTAAGCATGCAACGAAGGAGCTAGCACCATGGGTGCATATACGAAAGAGTTATCTGAGGAGAACTTCAATGAAGAAGTGATTGCCTCCACTCAGCCCGTATTGGTCGATTTTTGGGCAGAGTGGTGTGGTCCCTGCCACGTGATTGCTCCGGCGATCGAGGAGGTGGCAGCCGAATACAAGGGCAAGCTGACCGTTGGCAAACTTAATGTGGACAATCATCCCAATATCGCGGCCCAGTACGGTATCCGCAGTATTCCCAGTATTCTCTTATTCAAGAACGGCAAGGTTGACAATCAGCTGGTGGGGGCAGTTCCTAAAGCCCAGATCAAGGCGATGCTCGACCAGGCTATAGCGGTATAAAATAAAGAATAATGTCTGAGTCTCGAAAAGTAGTTATTATCGGTTCGGGGCCTGCCGGTCTGACGGCGGCCATCTATGCGGCCAGGGCCAATCTTGATCCGTTGGTGTTTGAAGGTTCCCAACCTGGTGGTCAGCTGATGATCACCACCGACGTTGAGAATTATCCCGGTTTCCCCGATGGGATTATGGGACCGGAAATAATGGATTTATTTCGCGCACAGGCCCACCGCTTTGGTGCGGAAACCCGCTTTGAGCATGTGACCAAGGTCGATTTCTCCTCGAGGCCCATCAAGGTTTGGGTGGAGAATCAGCTAACCCTGGCTGATGCGGTGATTATCAGCACCGGCGCCACCGCTCGCCTGATAGGACTTGAGTCCGAGACCCGGCTCATGGGACACGGCGTATCTGCCTGTGCCACCTGTGATGGGTTTTTCTTTAAGGACAAGGAGGTCATTGTCGTAGGCGGCGGCGATTCGGCTATGGAGGAGGCCAACTTTATGACCAAGTTTGCCTCCAAAGTGACCGTGGTGCATCGCCGTGACCAGTTCCGGGCGTCCAAGATCATGCAGGACCGTATTTTCAACAATTCCAAAGTCGATGTCCGTTGGAATGCCACGGTGGCGGAGCTGCTGGGCGACCCTCAAAATGGTGGCCTGAAAGCGGTAGTTCTCAAGGACACTTTGAACGGTGATCTGGAGGAGATTCCCATTGATGGGCTGTTCGTGGCCATCGGCCATTCGCCCAATACCGAGCTGTTCAATGGCCAGCTTGCCTTGGACAAGAAGGGGTATATTATCACCGAAGGCAAAACTACACGCACATCCATTCCGGGAGTGTTTGCTTGCGGCGACGTCCAGGATTCGGTCTATCGCCAGGCGGTCACCGCCGCTGGAACCGGCAGTATGGCCGCCATCGATGTGGAGCGTTTTCTGGAGAGTCAGGACTAGACTTTTCGTTTTGTAGCTGCACCTGCTTTTCGAGGCACGACGCACCGCGAACGTGCTGAGCAACGCGATTCCAATCCTCACCTGTCAAGGCCCGCATGGCCTTGATGCTTCGGTGCGCCCATGAGCCTACCCCGTATCCATATACTTATGGCCGGCCACGCGCTGCAAACCATCCGAGAAAAATATGGCGATTTTGACCGTTGGTTTCAGGATCGAACCCACGCGTCGGCTCATTACCGGATTCGCGCCCTGTTTGATGGGAACCCCCTTCCGGACATTTCCGAATCTGATGGGTGGATCATCACCGGCTCACCCGCCTCGGTGAATGATGCGGTCCCAGGCATGCGCTCGGTCCGGGCAGGGATCGCCCAGGTGGTGGGCGGCGACCATCCCATCCTGGGGGTCTGTTTTGGACACCAACTGCTGGCTGCGTCACTGGGTGGCAAGGTGGCCAAAAATCCTAAAGGCTGGGAATTAGGGTTGGCCACTATCACCCTCACCGGCGCCGGAGAACGATCCCCGATTTTTCGAGGGCTAGACGCCCGTTTCCCGGTCTACGAAAGCCATCAGGATGTGGTCACCAGCTTGCCTGCGGCTGGACGGGTGCTGGCCGAAAATGAGATGGGCCTCCAGGCCTTCCAGCTGGGTGACCGGGCCTTTGGGGTTCAGTTCCACCCGGAATTCACCCTGGACATTGCTCGAATGTACGTGCAGCTGCGCACGGGCAAAGAACTCCCTCCCCTTAAAAGACGCCGTGATCATCCCGATATTTCGCGGCAGGTTCTAACCAATTTTATTCAACACATCACCCTTTAGGAACTCATATGCAGAAGCCCCTTTTTGAGTTAAAAAATCTGACTTGCAAAATCAAGACGAAGACCGTGCTCTCGATCACGAAGTTTGAGATCCATCGCGGCATCATCTATACAATTATCGGACAACCGGGTGCGGGTAAATCGACCCTCTTGGAAACTCTGGCCAATCAGCGGAAGGCCACGGGGGGCACGGTCATCTATGACGGTGATCTGACGACCACATCTGAATCCCGGCGCAAGTACAAAGAAGAGGTCTATTTTCTCCCGCAGGCCCAACGACGGGCATATGGGTTGGTCAGGAAGTACATGCTCAAACATATTCGTACAGTCTCCTGGTCCACCGAGTCTGCCGATCAGCGGCTTGAAAAGGTGAGTAAACTGATGAACCTTGCCGATAAGCTCGACCGGGCGGTGAAAACCCTTTCACCTGGAGAGCGCCGCTGGATCGAATTGGCCATCTGTCTGGCCAGCGACTCAAAAGTGCTGATCATTGATGAACTGGAACAGCATATAAGTTACGATGAGTTGGAACTGGTGAAGCGCCAACTGCAGCGGAAGTGTAATTATGAGGGTACCACGATCATTATGTCCACCCTGAACCCAGCGACCATCCGCCGCCTGAATGGCGTGTCGGTGACCCTGGACCGGGGACGCATCGCCATGATTCGCTCGGTGCGCGATGGGGGCCGATCCAGACGCAGCCCCGGAGGGGGCCGTAGCCGTAGCAGTGGCAGTGGCAGTGGCAGTGGCAGTGGCGGTGGCAGTAGCAGTAGCAGTGGCAGTGGCAGTGGCGGTAGCAGTAGCAGGGGCGGTGGCAGGGGCAATGGCCGTAGCGGCGGCAGTAGCAGTGGAGGGGGCAGTAGCAGTGGCAGTGGCGGTAGTAGTAGTAGGGGCGGT
>JADFNF010000147.1 GCA_022563485.1 Fidelibacterota bacterium
GAAATCCTCGAACTCAGAAGTGCAATAAAGCAACTATAGGGGAAGTGACACATGACGAAGGTCGAGATACTCGAGAGCGAAGTCCAAAATCTCAGCCGCCCCGATCTCGCGGCTTTTCGAGAGTGGTTTCGCCAGTACGACGCTGACGAGTGGGACCAACAGATTGAGGAGGATGTCCGTGCGGGTAGGCTGGACCAGCTCGCAGAGGAGGCCATTGCTGAGCATGCAGCCGGAACGACCAGAGTGCTTTGAAGCAATTTGCATCCTCCAGGTTCTGGACCTGCTACCGGCGACTACCGGCGGCTGTTCGGAAACTGGCGGATAAGAACTTTGAGCTGTTAAAGGCGATGCCTCATCATCCCTCGCTCCATTTCAAGAAGATTGATAAATACCGATCCGTCAGGGTAGGCCTCCACTACCGGGCGCTTGCAGTTGAGGTTCCAGAAGGACTGCTGTGGTTCTGGATTGGTAGCCATTCTGACTACGACAAGCTGTTGGGCTAGCTTGCCCCTGCAGTCAATGTCGCACATATAGCTGAGGTGCACTCTCCTTCAGAGGGTAGCCACGTATTCCACCAGTTCGGGGAAGAAGGCCCGGAAATCGCTCTGCAGGGCGGCGTAGTTCGCCTGTAGATCAGCGACCCCCTGACCCAGGCTGTTGGGCCGGGTGAGGCGCCGGGAAAGGCCCTTCAGGGCGAGGCCGATGTTGTCCACCTCAGTATAGGACCCCAACCAGTCGCCGTCGATCATGTAGGGCACCATCCTTTGGGCCCGGTGAGGCAGGATAGTCTCGTGATCGGTTAGCGCCTGGTAAACCTGACGGGTGAACTCGGCCAGGGGCACCGTGGCGTAATCGCCCCAGTTCGCGGCCAGGAAGTGGTCGTAGAACAGGTCCACCAGGATGCCCTTGGTGTGGCGGTGGATGGCGCTCAGGTGGCGTTTGCTGCGGGAGACGATGGGGTGGGCATCGGTGAAACTGTCGATCTGCCGGTGGATGAGGATTGCCCGTTGGATTTCGGGCGGATAATCGGCGTGGTCATCGGCCTTGACGAAGTCGCCCAACAGGCTGCCCACCAAGGCATCGGGACTGCCGCCAACTAGATAGAAATGGGCCAGGTAGTTCATGGGTCAAATATCAGGACAGGTGATGAACCAGGTCCTGCGCGTTACTTCTTCTTAGACTGATTACCTTTTCATTTTTATGGTTGCGGGGAACTCATAGACCATCTTTAACAGCATTTCGATGAACGAGAGCAGCTCCTCGGCTTCCTCAGGGGGCGCGATGACTATTTCATAGTCGGCTTCGTTGCTTTTACCACGAATATGATCGACCCATTCTTTTGCATCAGGCGGAAAATAGTGATTGTCTGCCAGGTACTTTAAATAATAGAGGAAGCTTTTCTCTTCTTCAGCCCCTTTTGAAACAGCAACGTGCATCAGTAATTTTCTGCAGCAAAGGACGGCGGCGGTATGACTCCCAGCCCCCGTTGCATTGCGTGCTTCCTCATAGAGTTGGCGAACGGATTCATCGGGAATATCGTGCACGGCATGACCGAAGGCTACACCGGGAATCTGCAGTTTTCTAGCGGGATCAATGAGGGTCGGTCCACCGCAGAGATGACAGATGTAAATGAAGCATTCTGTTTTCATGGGAATCGACGACCCGCTCCAACCCTGATTTGACACCAGAAGTGATCCGCAGAACCCGCAAGTGTATTCCCGCGATCCGATAGCGTTTGGATTTGACCAGCTATAATTTGCCATGATGGTTGTGCTCAATACCGGAGGTTGATAGTCTGTTCCTGATGAAAGATCATAGACATTAAAAATACAACCGTTGGACCTGAAAGGAAACTGCCATGAAATCCTACCGCAAAGAGCTGTGGATGAACGTCCCGGCCCGGATGGACTTCGTCAATATCACGCCGGAGGTGGCGTCGGCCGTTAGCGATAGCGGCGTCCAGGAGGGGCTGTGCCTGGTGAACGCCATGCACATCACGGCCTCGGTGTTCATCAACGACGACGAGCCGGGTCTGCACCGGGACTACAAAAAGTGGCTGGAGCAGCTGGCCCCCCACGAGCCTCTCTCGCGGTACGACCACAACCTCACCGGGGAAGACAACGGCGACGCCCATCACAAACGGCAGATCATGGGCCGGGAGGTGGTGGTGGCCATCACCGGGGGGCAGTTGGACTTCGGCCCCTGGGAGCAGATTTTCTATGGGGAGTTCGACGGGCGGCGGCGGAAGCGGGCGCTGATCAAGATCATCGGGGAGTAGGCCGGAGGAATAATGCGGCTACCACCGCCTTGTATCTGATATAGTTCTAATCGAAGTAATCGCTGACGGGGATGGTAAATCCATATTCAACCATTCGCCCGAGAAATTACTTGGGCAATCACTCTCTCCACTTCCACAGCCAACAGCTGACCGGCTTGATATTCTTCAATAACTCTATTCAGAACTGCAACGGTTCTTCGTTTTGCACGTATGAAACGTTTCGTCAATCGGGGTAAACTGTCTACAGTTTGCATGAACATTTCAATCTGCTGAGAAGTCTGAATGATCGCATCCTTCAGTCCAGAAACAACCCCAAGGGAATCTTGAAGATCGTCAATATTATCAGCATCAAAATCGGTCGAGAGATTTGCTAGGTCTCCAAACGACCTAATGCCGTCCCTCAGAGCCGCAGAAAAAAGTGGGATCTCCGTTTCCGTCCTAGCAACGTATTCTTCCATGTCGATCGCTGATTTTTTGGCGATTGATTTCACTTTTTTAACCCAAACTAATCCATCTACGTGTTGCATTTTTTTTAGATCACTTGTACGCCTCGTTGTTTTTTTGCCAAGTTCTTCCATTGCATTTGTCATACGACCCACCACAATCGTGACTTTGTAAAATGATTCAATACCTAATTCTAATAGTTCGAGGTAACCGAGTTCATCGTCCTCAGTGCTGGAGACATCGATTTCCGCGCCAACCTGCTTTTGAACCTTTTGTGAAAGGCTTATGTGGAGCGGGGAAATCCTGCTCCTCCACTCATTTTTCATAGCAGTTAGATTTAAACGCAAAAGAGCCTTGAACTCATCAAGTGATTTAAATTCCTTAAATAGGCCCCCTTTATCCATTAATTCATTTCTAAAAGATTGAATTTTTATGATCTCATCCGTATTTATACGGCTCGGTGCAATCGGTGTATCTTTGAAATAGAACATGATTGTTACGGAGTTATGATCTTTTTCAAACCGCCGGTAAGCCCGTCTGAATTCTTCCACCGTTCCTGATTCTGCTCTCTTTGTTGGGGTTCCAAACTTGGACCACATTATTCCAACAAATATCTCATACTCATCCGAAACTTGCTCATTAATAACTTCCTGTGAATCGGAGCTAAATGCTGGATGCACATCCGTTTCCCAAAGAACCGCTTGCAAGATGATGGTCTTTTCTTTTTGGCCAATTTTGTTAATCTCCTCTATTATCTCGCTAACGGTCGCCCTTTCGTCGGCTACATCGGATGGAGATGAGATAAACACTCTTATTACCGAGACAGTTGGAGGCATTGTTTTGTTTTTGCTCATTATAATTTACCTACTGTCAGCTTCCATCAACATGTAATGATCTACTAATAAAATTAGGACTAATTGCTATAGGATTCAGTTATTTATACTGGTAGTACGATGGGCGGAGGAGGAAGCGGGCGTTGGTGAAGATCATCGGGGAGTGAGGGGACGGTTTGCAGCCGCCCGCCCGCTCCCCGAGCGATTCAAATAAGGACTAGTACGACCCCAGCACCGTCTTGGCCCCTGCGCCGTGGTCCAGCAGCTGGCCGACCCAATCGACCGCGCCGTCACTGTCCACCCCTTCCATGCGCACCACGCCGCCGGGGACGTTCTTCACCCGCCACATGCGGATTTTCCCGCCGCCCAGCACGCCAAACTCCATGAGGTCGGCCTTGAAGGCGCCAGCGGGCACGGTCACGGCCACGCCCTTTTTCGACACCGCCCCCTCCAGGGATTCGGGGGTCAGTTCCATGGGCGGGGTGTACCAGCCTTCAGTGACGGGCACCTCGGCCGCCGCCTCGTCGCCGGTCTGCTGCCGCATGCGCCGGATGGACTGGCGGCCCTTGCTGAACAGCACCTCCATGATGATGGTATCGTCCTCCTCCTCGCCCATGATCTGCACCTGCCACCACTCCTGGCCGTTGTCGAGCTTGGTCAGGTAGGCCTTGCGCATGACCAGGGGATCGTCCTCATCGCCGGTCTCCCATTCGGTCCACTCACCGGCCTTCACCGGCGCCAGCTCCATGTTGTAGCCGTTGGCGGTAAACAGGGCCTGGAACATGAGGGGATACAGCTGGGTCATCATCCCCGCGGCCAGGCTCCCCATAAAATTGCCGCCGATGTTGATATTGATATCGATGTCACCGATCATGGTGACGGGTTGCCCCAGCCGGGCGGTGAGGGTCTTGCCCATGTCCAGCGGCATGGTCACCCGGAGGGTAGCCGGCGCCCGGTCCTGGGCCGTGACGGTAATGACATGGACCCCGGCTGCGGCAAACTTCACGGTAGCCATGCCATCCTGATCGGCGGTGGTCTGCTGCCCATCGGTCACCTGCACGATGGCCCCGGGGATGGGTTCGTCGTTCTCATCGACGACCTTAATATCTACCTTGAAGATGGCCACCTTGGTGAGCAAGGCAGACGTTGAGCAACCGCTGAAGACCAGCGGTATCGTCAACGCAGCCAGGATCAACGCGCGACTGGATGATTGTAAATGAGTGACTTTCATATCGGGCCTCTCCTCTTCTAGGAACTGTTGGGGCACATCCTCTGCGCCCAGCCGACGGCCGGGCCATCTCCGGAAGGGCGGGGTACGCCCCACTGTTCGCGAGCGGCGGGGTTGACAAATTCAAAAACCTATGCTAAAGTAGGTTCATTGATGCTAGGCATGGCCTAGAAACTTGAGAAAAAGCCTCGTGGATTACTTCGAGGTTTTTTCTTTTGTTTGAAATTACTTCCCATATTTGATATTATTATCATGCGGCTTGAAAGTAGCGCCCTAGCATCAACAAAGTTTCAGGGCCTACTATCTTTCAGCCGCTTTTAGTTTTGAATAGGGATTGACAAATCGATTTAGACATGCTATACTGACTATAGAAAGTAAAAAAGAGATAGGTTTGTCCTATCTTTTTTATATTACTTCAGCTCCAATTATACAGTGAGCCAAAAAATAAAAATCGGTAGGGATAGTCCCACTTAGGGGGGGGTGTCCTAGTCCAGATAAAATAACACAACAAGGCGTCATTTACGCATTTTCAATTTTTATTAAAAATATTGTGTTATACGTTCATTAAAAATA
>JADFNF010000148.1 GCA_022563485.1 Fidelibacterota bacterium
CCATCACCTTAAGTCGATAGGGAAAACGTTCGTTATAGCTGGTTCCGTCAACCTTCCTGCTGCAGTATCTACAGTGTAAGTATCACTATAGAGCCGTCCACGCAACTCCCCCAGTTTTGAATCCAATTTGCTCAAGAATGCTTGAGCTGGCAGGCCTCCCCATTTCGTATCAAACATAGCCTTATGACCGGCAGAACAACGTCCTCTCTTGATCTGATCCGGTGATGTAACCCCCGTGAGCACCGCAGGTATCCAGTCGCAGATTTCCACCCAGGTATAGGCTGCATCGCATAGATCAGGATCGACCCTTAGACAATGCAGGATTTTGCTAAAAAACCATTCCGAGGAATAGGTTCCACCACACTTGGCCAGATATTCAGGATGCTCCTGCTCTGCCAGTGCCGTGATCTCGGCTGCTTCCGCGTAGCTGGTATGGTCTTTCCAAAGCCAGGCATACGCATTAGGATTCTCCCTGAACCGATTATGCGTAGTCAGCGACCGGCATTGCTCATCGATGGGCATGGGTGTTGAACCCGTGGCGTCCACACCGATACCAATGATCTGATCCGATGAGAACCCCACACTATTATTCTGAGCCGCCACAAGAGCCAACCTACTGGCTATCGGCAGGCCCCGCAGATAATCTTCTGGATCCTGTCTCGCCAAGTTATGGTCGGAAGAATCCAGGATCACGCCGTTATCACCCGTCTCATAAGTGAAGACTCCCGTACCCAATTCTTCACCATTACTGAGGTTTACTATGAGTGCGCGTACTGAGTTTGTCCCGAAGTCAAACCCGATGGTATAGGCCATTAGTTAGTACCGCTATACGAAATAATTATTCGACACCCTACACTATCCCGTGAAATACAGGCAGGTCATCATTCGTGAGATTATTCGCGCTCTAATGGCACGATCCGGATATTCCTGTAGGCCACGGGACCATGATCACCCTGGAGCATCAACGGTCCCCTGGATTTCTCGTCATCATATGTCGCTGCCCGGGTCGACCCGGTTACCTCGACGTTCTCATGAATCGTCTTACCGTTATGAATCACTTCCTCAAATCTGGCATTCTCAACTTTCTTGCCCCACCAGTTGAATCGCGGAGCTCGAAATATCACATCAAAGGTCTGCCACTCTCCCGGGGGATAGCTGGCATTGACTCGTGGGGGGTGGCCCTCATAGCCCTTTGGGTCGCGCGCCTCATCCCACCTTTGATAGATGCCGCCGCAATCCAGGTATTGCGGTTCCTCAATGCCGTAGCTGTCGAGAATCTGTATCTCGTAGCGGCCCATAAAATAGCAGCCGGAGTTGGATGCCTCCGGGACCATGAACTCGATGTGGGCCCGAACATCGCCGTATTCAGCCTTACTGAGGATATTTGACGTATTGCCGTCCGGCCCGTTGACCAAAATTTCCCCACTTGCAGCTACTACAAATTGCTTATTATTCTCAGCATTCAGCGATACATCACCGGCCACGTACCAAGCGCCGGTATCCGGTCGCCACGCACTCAAGTCATCCCCAGTTAGCACGACTCGGTCACCCTCCCGATCAGCAGTACTTTGATGCGTATCCGCCTCGATGGAGCGACTATTTAAGTACGTTGTCATAAGAAATATCGCGACTATTGTGGAAATATATTTTATCATGGGCCTCACTCCATCTAGATCTGTTTGTCTAGCGCCAATCTCCATTTATGATAAGCTGCGCCGTATTTTTCCTGCAATGCCCTTACCGGGCTGATAGTTTTAACCGGGACGAGCCCTCCGAACGCCTCTTCCTCCGACCGGAAATACTCTGCGCCGATCCCTGCGCCTCTGGCAGCCCCTTGGGCACCATCGGTGTCATATATCTCCAACGTTACTCCGGTAGCGTTGGTAAATGCCTCGGTGAAAAGCGGACTGAGAAACATGCCCGAATGGGTGGCGCGTATGGTATTCAGTTCCATCCCCATATCACGCATGATTGACACGCCATAATTCATCGCGAACGCAATACCCTCCTGTGCTGCACGGAGAATATGACCCATAGTATGCATGTTCAATTGCAGGTTAAGTAGGGCAGCCCCAATATCTTTGTTCATCAGCGTTCGCTCTGCCCCATTGCCAAATGGCAGAAATACTAGATCATCCGCTCCAATAGGAACAGCTTGTGCCCGTTGGTTCATTTCATCATAAGGTGACACGCTGGACTCGCCGTCGTAAAACAGGTTCTTAAGCCAGCTGTTAAGACGGCCCGTACCGTTCACGCAGAGCAGGACCCCATAGCGCCGTCTATCACTTGTGTGATTAACATGAATAAAGGTGTTAACCCTGGTCTCGACATCATATATAGGTTCAGCACTGATGCCGTAGACGACCCCCGAGGTCCCTGCTGAAGCCGCCCATTCACCCGGTTGTAGTACATTTAGCGCCAGGGCATTATTGGGTTGATCACCCGCCCGGTACGAAATAGGAATCCCAGCCGGGAGCCCAAGCTCATTCGCGGTGGACGCCAGCAGTTCCCCCTGAATCGAAAAGCTGGGGTACACTTGCGGTATTAAGTGACGGTCGATCTCATAGCAGCCCAGTACCAAGTCAGATAGTCCCTCGCTCTTATAATCCCAGAAGATCCCTTCTGATAACCCGGTCTCGGTTGTTGACGGATGGCCGGTCATCTTCATGGCGATATAGTCGCCCGGCAGCATCATACAATTGATCTGCGAATAGATTTCCGGTTCGTTCTCCTGGACCCATCTCAGCTTGGATGCTGTAAAATTCCCCGGTGAATTAAGTAGATGGGTCAGACTTCGTTGGGGGCCGATGGCCTTGAACGCCTGCTCGCCAATGCCAACGGCGCGGCTGTCACACCAGATAATTGCCGGCCGTAATACGTGCTGGTTTTTATCAACTATCACCAGACCGTGCATCTGATAGGAGATACCGATAGCACCCACATTGCCCAGCGCGGCGCCCAGTTCCTCACGAAGCATAGACGTGGATATTTTCACATGCTCCCACCATAGTGCAGGGGCTTGCTCCGCCCACCCCGGCCGGGGTGCCTTGATCTCCATCTCGGTGGCGGGTGATGCAGCGCTTGCCAGCAGTTTCCCGCTAGCGCCGTCAATCACGGCTGCCTTAACAGATGAACTGCCAACATCGTAGCCTAGCAAGTACAACAAACTATCCTGGAAATATGTAGCTGTTGACGATATTTTCGAGCAGCTCCTGTCGGCCACTGCGGGGAGTGGGATCGCCATGCTCGCCGATCCATTTTTCCATCTCTTCCAGTGATACTTTACCGTGCATTATTTTTTCGCCGAATCCTGATGAATAGCTGCTGTAGCGATCTTTGACAAACTCATCAAGTTTGCCGTCTACTTTGATCTTATGCGCGATCACAAGGCCCTTGGCAAAGGTATCCATCCCGCCAATGTGGGCATGGAAAAGATCGATTGTGCGAATAGAACCACGTCGCGCCTTTGCATCAAAATTCAATCCGCCTGACCCGATGCCCCCTTGCTCCAGCACCACCAGCATGGCATAGATAGCGTCATACAAGTTAGTCGGGAACTGATCGGTGTCCCAGCCAAGCTGCAGGTCCCCCTGATTGGCATCGATGCTGCCCAGTTTTCCGGCTGCAGCTGCAACCGTCAGGTCATGATGAAAGGTGTGCCCCGCCAGGGTTGCATGGTTTGCTTCAATGTTCAATTTAAAATGATCTAGAAGGTCAAATTCCCGTAAAAAACTAAGGACGGTTGCAGCATCGTGATCGTACTGGTGCTTGGCCGGCTCAGCCGGCTTGGGCTCAATGAGAAATTGTCCTTCGAATCCAATTTCTTTCTTATAGTCGATCGCATAGTGGAAAAAGCGGGCCAACTGCTCCTGCTCGTGCCGGTAGTCGGTATTAAGCAGGGTCTCATAACCCTCCCGTCCACCCCAAAAAACATAATTTTCCCCACCCAGCTCCGCTGTTGCGTCCAGGGCATGTTTTACCTGGGCCATGGCATGGGCAAATACGTGGGCGTCAGGATTGGAGCCGGCACCGTGAGTATACATGGGGTGGCTGAACAGGTTAGCCGTTCCCCAGAGCAATTTCTTACCTGTCTCCTCTTGAAGCACCTTGGCTTGGCTTACTATCTCTTCAAGGTTCCGGCAACTTTCGGCAAAGTCACTGCCCTCTGGAGCAATATCTCGATCATGAAAGCAGTAGTAATCTACGCCCAGCTTCTGGAAAAACTCAAATGCGGCTCGCAAGGTGTCGCCTGCCCGTTCCATAGGATCTGATGCACTCTGCCAAGGCCGCTCAAATGCCCCTCCACCAAACATGTCTGAGCCAGTGCCTCTGAAGGTGTGCCAATAGGCCACTGCAAAACGCAAATGCTGCGCCATCGTTTTAGCCCCTACTTTCTTCTGGGGATCATACACTTTGAAGGCTAGCGGATTATCTGACTGGGGGCCTTCATACTCGATCGGTTTGGTTACTTCAGGGAAATACTCGTGTAACACCTACTATCCTCTCATTGTTTTAATCGAAACACCCTCATAATTTAATCTGACATCAACTGGAGTGAACCCCTTGAGCTGGACACTTCTTAACAAAAGTTAATACATTGCCATCAGCCCCCGAAGGAGGTTGTGCAATGGGACGTAGAAAAAGGTTCAGCAACACGTTTAAGCGTTACGTTGTATCCACAGCACAACATGTGAGGTAAATCATGGAGCCGATGCTATTGGGATTCGCCATATTTGCCTGCTTGCCCTGACCAATCCGTCTACTTCTGCCCATCTCACCGCCGTGGAAGACATTGCCATGACCTCCATGCCCCCCACAGTTGGAATATGGGGCGGCGTGGGGCGTACATTCATTCGCAACATGCTGCCGCAAGTGATTTCGAGAGACAACTATTCCGTTGTGTCAGTCGCAACAATGCGTGGTGAAATAGTCGGTATCGGCATTTTGGGAAGCGTCTTTCTTTTTGGTTCTTTCAAAAAAGAATTCACAGGCCTGAAGGGCTAATATGGCCAGCCTCCGTCCCTACCTGCAAGCCAAGCGCCAGCCCACCTGGCAACCCACCTGAAACCTCGGCCGGGGGCGCGAGCGCAAATACCTGCACATGCCCAAGGCCGACGCCGACCGCGAACTGGTGCGCTACCAGGCTCTGGAGGATCTGGCCAAAGGCGGCCACCCGATCCCGGCCAGTCAACAACCCCCCCTCCATCTGGTCGGCGCAGTGGAAGAATACTTCCGCTCCCGCAAACGGCTGGCGCCCAACACGATCCGTAAATACCGCCAGGCCCTCGGCCGCTTCGGCGATCAAATAGGGCCCATGTTCAACCTACATCAACTACGGCGCCAGC
>JADFNF010000010.1 GCA_022563485.1 Fidelibacterota bacterium
CAGCCGGAGCTGCGCCGGTTGCTCATCTATATCGGGCAGACGCCGGTGATCCGGGGGATCTTCCGGGTGACCGGCAGCCGAACCATTGACGCTATCGTGGTAGCCTGCCAGGAACTGGCCCAGCGGAATTGGGGCGGGCTGATCGTTGTGCAGCGCGACTCGGGCCTGCGAAGCTATAAGGACAGGGGCACGACCCTGGCGGCGGAGGTGTCCCCGGAGCTGCTCATCTCGATCTTCAACCCGGCCGCCCCCCTTCACGATGGAGCGGTGATCATCCAGAACGAGATCATCGAGACCGCCCAGTGTATCCTGCCCCTGAGCGAGAGCGAGACCCTGGACCCTGGCATGGGGACCCGTCACCGAGCCGCCCTGGGCCTCACCGAGGAGTCCGACGCCCTGGTGGTGGTGGTTTCCGAGGAGTCGGGACAGATCGCCCTGGCCATTGACGGCCACTTCCGCCGGAACCTCGATGAAACCGACCTGCGGGGGTTGCTGAACAAGTATATCTTCGTGAGTGGGGGGGAGTGAGAAACATCCTGCGGACAATGCCGACCTGCCGGTTGCACCCCAACAGGTCCTCGACTTGTGACTACCCTTTCATGATTGAGCCTTCATAACTTCATCCTCACCTTTCGGCGATCAGTTTAACATTATCCAAGCAGGTGCACGGTTATCAGCCATGAATAAAAACGAATCCCCGTCAGCCAAGACCTTCGAAACCTACCGCGACGATTTCCAGTCCAGGGAGGACCGGTACCTCGAGCTCTGGAGGTACCTTTGACCTCGATGACATCCAAGGGCAGATAGCCCGCCTGCAACAGTCTACCGCTAAACCAAACTTCTGGGACGATCAGAAACAGGCCCAGGGAATTCTCAAGAAGATCAGCGGCCTGGAGAAGGAACTGAAGATGTGGCAGGATCTGCGCGTCCAGCACGACGAGGTGGCGATCCACCTGGAGCTGTTACAGGATGAGGGGGTCATCACCGTCCCCCAGGATGCCCAGGACGCCCTGGACCTGTACGCCTCGTCCCTCGATTTCGCCGAGGTCCGTCATTTGCTGAGCGGTCCCGATGATGAGAAGGATGCCATGATCACCATCCACCCCGGCGCCGGTGGGACCGAATCCCAGGATTGGGCGGCCATGCTTCAGCGCCTGTACCTGCGGTGGATCGAGCGTCACGGCTATCAATACGAAATCCTCGACTTTCAGCCCGGTGACGAGGCCGGCATCAAGGAGGTGACCATCGAGGTCAAGGGGGAACGGGCCTACGGCTTCCTGAAGGCCGAGGCCGGGGTTCATCGCCTGGTGCGCATCTCCCCCTTTGACGCCCAGGCCCGCCGGCACACCTCCTTTGCGTCGGTATTCGTCTATCCTGCTGCGGAGGATGAGGTGGCCATCGAGATCAACGAAAAGGAGCTGCGCATCGACACCTACCGGGCCAGCGGCGCCGGGGGGCAGCACGTCAACAAGACCGACTCGGCCGTGCGCCTCACCCACCTGCCAACGGGGATCGTGGTCCAGTGCCAGAACGAGCGCAGCCAGCTGAAAAACAAGGCCACGGCGATGAAAATCCTCAAGGCCCGGCTGTATGACCTGCGCCGGGACCAGCAGATGGCCGAGAAACAAAAACTTGAAGACACCAAAATGGACGCGGCCTGGGGCAGCCAGATACGCTCCTATGTGTTTCAGCCCTACACCATGGTCAAGGACCATCGCACCAAGGAGGAAACGGGCAATATCCAGGCGGTGATGGATGGCGACATCGACCGTTTTTTACGGGCTTACCTCCTGCAGCAAGCCAACCGGTCCACGGATGCTAAAGAACCTGCCAAGAAATCGAACTAGACGAGCTGCATCTACATGGCCCAACCACAGAAAACATTGAACGAAATCAGGCGGGTCCGGCAGACGAAGCTCAAGGAGCTACGCGAACTGGGGTATATTCCCTATCCCTATCGCTTCGAGGTCACCCATCACAGCGCCGATCTACAGGGGCTGAGCGACGACCAATTTCCCGAGGGTATTGCCGTTGCCGGCCGGGTCGTATCCCTCCGGCGCATGGGCAAGGCCAGCTTCGCTCACC
The DNA here is from genome assembly GCA_022563485.1 of Fidelibacterota bacterium. GTDB lineage: Bacteria > Fidelibacterota > Marinisomatia > SCGC-AAA003-L08 > TS1B11 > JADFNF01. The sequence continues at coordinate 2,086 of JADFNF010000010.1, forward strand.
TCCAGGACCAGACCGGCCGCCAGCAGATATACATCAAGCGCGACGTGGTGGGGGAGGCCGCCTACCAGGAGCTCTTTCGCCGGGTGGACCTGGGGGATTTCCTCGGCGTGACGGGCGACGTCTTCCGCACCAAGACCGGTGAGATCACCGTGGGGGCTAAGACCATCGAACTCCTGGCCAAAAGCCTACGGCCACTGCCCAATGTGAAGGAGAAGGACGGGACCTTCTTTGACGCCTTTGAGGACAAGGAGAACCGTTACCGGCGGCGCCACCTGGACCTCATCGCCAACCCTCAGGTGAAGGAGGTCTTTATCAAGCGGGCCAGGATCATCCGGCTGCTGCGCACCTACCTTGATGACCACGGCTTTGTCGAGGTGGAGACCCCGGCCCTCCAGCCCATCTACGGGGGGGCGTCGGCCCGGCCCTTTACCACCCACCACAATGCCCTCGATCAGACCCTCTACCTGCGCATCGCCGATGAGCTGTACCTCAAGCGCCTCATCATCGGCGGGTTCGAGAAGGTCTACGAGATCGCCAAGAACTTCCGCAACGAGGGCATGGACCGCAATCATAACCCGGAGTTCACGGCCCTGGAGTTTTATCAGGCCTACGCGGACTACCACGATACCCTGGCCTTCACCGAGGACCTGTTCAGGTCGCTGGCCACCGATCTGGGCAGCACCAGCCTCACGTTCCAGGGCCAGCAGATCAATTTGGGCCCGCCCTTTGCGCGCCTGAGCCTGTTTGAGCTGTTGAAAACCCACACCGGTGAAGATCTGAGCGGCGTCACCGAGGCTAAGGACCTGCTCCAGCTCGCCAGGGAGCGCCAGTTGGATGTGCCCGACGGCCTTAACTATGGTCAGCTGCTCGACAAAATATTCAGCCAGTTGGTGGAGCCCCATCTGATCCAGCCCACCTTTGTGGTGGACTATCCCAAGGCCCTTTCGCCCCTGGCCAAAACCCACCGGGATGGTCCCGATTCTATTGTGGAGCGGTTCGAGCTCTACATCGCCGGGATGGAGTTCGCCAATGCCTTCTCCGAGCTCAACGATCCCCTGGACCAGCGGGAGCGGCTGGAGGCCCAGGCTGCTCTTCGGGCCGCCGGTGATGAGGAGGCTCAGCCGGTGGACGAGGCCTTCCTGGAGGCTTTGGAGTGCGGGATGCCGCCCACCAGCGGGGTGGGGATCGGTGTCGACCGGCTGGTCATGCTCCTCACCGGTCAGGACTCCATCAAGGACGTGATCCTGTTTCCGGCCCTGCGTCCCGAACAGCCGTGACCCCTCAGCGTTTCATCGCCCTGCGCTACCTGCGCACCAAACACAGCTACGGTTTTATCTCCCTCATCGGCTACCTGGGAATGACCGGCCTGGCCATCGGCGTCGCGGCCCTCATTCTTACCTTTAGCGTTATGCGCGGCTTTGAGGAAGCAGTCGCCAGCAAAGTGGCCGGCATGGATGGCCATCTGCGCCTGATGACCGTCATGGGTGAGCATTCGGCGTTGCCCGATAGCATTCTCCAGCGCATCCGGGCACATCCGGAAGTGGCCAATGTGACCCCCTTTCTGGCCCGTCACGCCCTCATTCGGCGCAAGCGCCTGGCTGACGGCGTTCTGATCCTGGGCGCCGACTGGGCCCAACTGGAGGAGGCCGTAGACATCGGCCGGTTGCTCACGGCAGGGACCCTGCCCCGGCCCGGCGATGATGCGATGATTGTTCTGGGAGAAAAATTGGCCCAAGCCCTGCAGGTTGTGCCGGGAGATCAGCTGCACCTCTTCGATATCACCTATCTCTTGAGCCAGCAGGGGCTTCGGGGTAAGAACTTCACGGTGGCGGCAACCTACCGTTCGGGCATGGTGGAGTATGACCAGCTCCTGGCCTTTACATCGCTCACCGATGCCCAGGAGCTCTTTGCTGTGGATCAGTCCCCATCGCGGGCCATTGTGAATCTCACCGACCGCGACCACGCCGACCGGTTGGCAGCTGCTTTCGAGGAGGACTTGGGCTATCCGTACTATGTGGTCACCTGGCGGCAGCGGCACGCCAGTCTGTTCAGCTGGCTCAAGGGACAGCAGACGCCTATACTCATTATCTTTGGTTTCATCGCCCTGGTGGCCTTGGTGAATATTTTCAGTACCCTTACATTGGTAGTGATCGAGAAGTATCGGGACATCGGTATCTTGCGCAGTCTCGGCTTCAGCCGCCGGCAAATCAGGCAGATCTTTCTTTACCAGGGCGGAGTGGTGGGGCTGCTGGGTAGTGGCGCAGGTGCCGGATTGGCCCTGACGCTCGGTTTTCTGCAGCAGAGATATGAGCTCCTGGCTCTCGATTCGGATATTTACTTCATGGACGCTCTCCCCATCCAGTGGAGCTGGCAGGCGCTGGTGGGAATCCCCTGTCTGGCGATCATCTTTTCATTGTTGGCGGCGTGGTGGCCGGCCATGCGGGCCGGGACCATCAGGCCGGCGGAGGCGCTGCGCTATGAATAGCTCCTGGTTTCTGGCGCGCCGGTTGCTGCTGTGGCGCCATGAAGGGCGCAAACTGAACTGGAGCGCCCTACTCTCCGTCACCGGTATAGCGGTTGGTTCAGCGGTGCTGATCCTCTCCCTGTCGATCCTGAACGGATTCGAGACCCAGGTGCTGGACAGCATCCGGCGCTTTGAGAACGAACGGGTACTGCTGCCCAAAACTTCCCAGGCGGACGCTACAGCCACGGCCGCCAGCCTGGCCGCCATCGGCATTCAAAGCCAGCCCTATGCCGAGCGCAAACTCGTGATCCAAGCCGCAGGGGGCTACCGGCTCGTGACGGCCCGGATTGTCCCCGATCTGGCTGCCCAGATGGAACGTTTTGAAGATGTTATACGGGGAACGCTGTCCTATCCTCCTTATGGCCCCGGCGTGGCCCTCGGCTCGCTCCTGGCCGATCATTTGGCCCTGCTGCCCGGGGATGAGGTGCATCTGATGTCGCCCCTGGATATCTCCCTGGCCAATCCGCGTCCACCGCAACTCTCGGCTACGGTCCGTACCATCTATGATTTTGGCGTCCTGGACTTTGACGAGGCCTATATTTTCATCGACTTCCAGACTGGGGAGCAACTGATACCCAATCTGTCCGCCATCAGTGGATTATCCCTGACGGGTCCCGGCGAAGGCTGGCCCGGCGACGCGGTGTCCCCGGAAGAGTGGGATCTGCGCACCTGGGAAATGGAGCATACCGACCTGCTCACGGCCATGAAGATGGAGAAGTTAGGCAGTGCCGTGGTTCTGTTTCTCATTGTGCTGGTCGCCTCCTTTAATGCCACCAGCACCATGGTCATGTCGGTCATGGAAAAATATCGGGAGATCGGCATACTCCGGTCAATGGGAGCCAACCGCCGGTTCCTCAAAAGGATTTTCCTCAACCAGGGACTGCTGATTGGGCTGGCGGGTGTTGGTCTGGGCGTCGGGCTGGGTGCGATGGTCTCCGGGGCTCAGATGATTTATGGGTTCATTCCCGGCCCGGACGGGCTCACCATGGAAAGCAGCCTGCCCATGCAGTTGCGGGTCCTCGATATGGTAATGGTAACCGTGGGCGCCGTGGCCATGAGTCTTGCCGCGGCGTGGTATCCTGCCCGGTATGCGGCCTCTATCGAGCCGGGCCAGGCCGTCAATTATCAGAAGTAACATGGCCTTGCTTTCGGCAGAGAATATCCACAAAAGCTTCCCCCTGGGATCGGATCGTCTCCACATTCTCACCGGGGTGAACCTGGAGGTCGATGCGGGGGAAATCGTTGCGCTCATGGGTCCCTCCGGCAGCGGCAAATCGACCCTGCTTAATATCCTCGGGACCCTGGATGTGCCCGATCAGGGTCGCATCAGGTTAAACGGACAGGATGTCAGCGGTCTGACAGATGATGAACTTTCACGCTTCCGCAACCGGAACATCGGCTTTGTATTTCAGTTTCACCATCTACTGCCGGAGCTCACGGTTTGGGAGAACGTCGAACTGCCCCTCCGTCTGGGGCAGGTGCGAGGGACGCCGGACACCCGATTTCTCCAGGAACTCATCGCGCTCACCGGTCTTACGAATCGCATCAATCATTATCCGGCCCAACTGTCCGGTGGGGAACGCCAGCGCGTGGCGATGATCCGGGCTCTGGCGAACCGCCCCGGCATTGTATTTGCAGATGAACCGACTGGAAACCTTGATGCGCAAAACGGGGATATTATCATGAACCTGATCCGACGATTGAGAGAGGAGCACGGCCAGACATTTCTCATCGCTACCCATAGTCAAACCTTGGCGGATGGCGTGGACCGCCGGCTGTATTTGGATCGGGGTGTGATCAATTTAACACCGCTGCTTGATGGATCACCTCCTTTGGAGTAAATTGTAAATAGTGCAAGGAATGTATTTAAGATGAAGGAAAATTTCTCGAAACGGGTCCAAAGTGTTCTGAAGAACGCCAAGGAGGAAGCGATCCGCATGGGCCACAGTTATGTGGGCTCGGAGCACCTGCTGTTGGGTATCATCAAAGAGGCTCATGGACGCGCCTACGATATTTTGAACTCCCTGATCAGCAGCATTGACGAGCTGCGGATGGAAATCGAGGAGATGGTAAAATCCTCCGGCGGCACCATGACTCTGGGACATCTGCCGCTTACCCGCCGGGCAGAGCGTATTCTACGTACGACCTTTAACGAAGCCAAAGGCTTCAATGAGGAAGTGGGTGATGATATTCACCTCCTGTTGGCCCTGGTCAAGGAGACCGAAGGGGTGGCCAGTGAGGTTCTGACCCATTTCGGCATTGACTACAGCGTCGTCAAACAGCGCATTCTTGCCCAGCAAACCCCCTCCAGTCTTCGAAGGTCTACTCACAAGCCGAAGAAGTCCGCAACACCTACCCTCGACCACTTCAGCCGGGATATCACTGAACTGGCCCGCCAATCGGCCCTTGACCCGGTGATTGGCCGCGAACGGGAGATCGAGCGCGTGGCCCAAATTCTGGCCCGGCGAAAGAAGAACAATCCGGTTCTGATTGGCGAACCTGGCGTTGGCAAGACCGCCATTGTCGAAGGGTTGGCTACCCGCATCATTTCGCGGCAGGTGCCCCGAGTACTCTACGGCAATCGCCTGTTGGCCCTGGACCTGGGCGCCCTGGTGGCTGGCACCAAATACCGGGGGCAGTTCGAGGAACGGCTCAAGGCTCTCTTGCAGGAGTTGGATTCGGCCAAGGATGTGATTGTCTTTATTGATGAGCTGCACACCATTGTGGGCGCCGGGAGCGCCAGCGGCTCGTTGGACGCCGCCAACATGTTCAAACCGGCCCTTTCCCGTGGGGAAATTCAGATTATCGGCGCCACCACCCTGGATGAATACCGTCGCCACATTGAGAAGGACGGGGCCCTGGAGCGACGTTTCCAAAAGGTGATGGTCAACCCTCCCGATATTGATGATTGCCTCAAAATTTTACATGGCCTCAAGGAGCGCTATGAGAGCCACCACCACGTCCGGTACACCGATGATGCCATCAGGAACTGCGTGGAACTGAGCAACCGTTACATCACCGACAAGTTCATGCCTGACAAGGCCATCGATGTGATGGATGAGGCCGGTGCCCGCATCCATATCAATAATCTCGTCATCCCTCAGGAACTTATCGATCTGGAAAAAGAGGTGGAGGCGATTCGCGAGCAGAAGGATCAGGTGGTCAGCCAACAGGATTTTGAGCAGGCGGCCAGGCTGCGGGATAAAGAGCGGTTCGTGGTGGAGAAGATCGAGCATTTCCAGCGGCAGTGGGATGAGGATGAAAACCAGGGCTGGCCTGAAGTGACTGAGGATGATGTCGCCGACACATTGGCAATGATGACCGGGATTCCGGTCAACCGGGTGGCGGAGAAGGAGATGGACCGTCTGCTCCATTTGGAAGATTCCCTCAAAGAGCACATCATCGGCCAGGATGAGCCCATCCACAAGCTGAGCCAGGCTATCCAGCGGGCGCGAACCGGGATGAAGGATCCCCGGCGCCCTATCGGGACTTTCATGTTTTTAGGCCCCACTGGTGTTGGTAAGACGGAGCTGGCCCGCGTCTTGGCGAAGCAACTGTTCAACGTGGAAGAGGCCCTGGTCAAGTTTGACATGTCGGAGTACATGGAGCGGTTCAATGTATCGCGACTGGTGGGTGCACCACCGGGTTATGTGGGCTACGAGGAGGGCGGCGAACTGACCGAACGGATCCGCCGGAATCCCTTTTCCGTCGTGCTTTTCGACGAAATTGAGAAGGCCCACCCCGACGTGTTCAATGTTTTACTCCAGATTCTTGACGAGGGAACCCTCACCGATAGTTTGGGTCGCCATGTGGACTTTCGCAATACCGTGATTATCATGACCTCCAACCTTGGCGCTCGGGGATTGGACGGCGGTGGGTACGGATTTACCCATTCGGATGAACCGAATGATAAGCAGATCAGCATCGATCTCATGTCCGTTGTCAAGCGCATATTCAATCCCGAGTTCCTGAATCGCCTGGATGATATCTTCGTTTTCAATGCCTTAACGAAGGAACACCTCCTTCAGATTGTCGACCTGCAGCTGCGCGATCTCGAGCACAACTTGGCCAATAAGAATGTGAGCTACAGTATTTCGCAGCAGGCCAAGGAGCAGATCATCGATGACGGTTACGACAAGGCCTACGGTGCCCGTCCCATGCGCCGGGTGATCCAGACCAAGATTGAAACAGTCATCGCCGAGAAATTCCTCAAAGGGGAGTTTACTGACGGCGGCCATATCGACATCAGCGTGAGGGACAAAGAGCTCGTCTTTGCCCAAAGAGTTTCCGGCATCGCAGACTCCGGCATTAAAATGACAGAAGGCGCCGAATAACCACCAGCTGCTGTTCCCCTCAACACCAAAGCGCGTCACAATTACATACGCTTCGATGTTATCATGCCAAATGGTCAGCATACTGCCATCGGCACTATTCTTGTACTTACCGCAATTAAGCAATTAACGGGAGATTCATGATGGGAAAAATCATCGGTATCGATTTAGGGACAACCAACTCCTGCCTGGCTGTTATGGAAGGTGGGACCCCGACTATCATCCAGAATTCTGAAGGGGGCCGCACGACACCCTCCATGGTGGCCTTCACCAAGGATAATGACCGCCTGGTGGGCCAGCCGGCGAAACGGCAGGCCGTGACCAACCCCGAAAGCACCGTTTATTCCATCAAACGGTTCATGGGGCGCCTACACAACGAGGTGACGCAAGAGATGAAGGAGGTCCCCTACCAGGTGACCAAAGGCAAGCAGGGTGATGTCCGGGTGAAGGTGGGCAGCAAGACCCACACGCCGCCTGAGATCAGCGCCATGATCCTGCAGAAACTGAGGCAGAACGCCGAGGCTTACCTGGGCGGTAAGGTGACCGATGCGGTTATCACTGTCCCAGCCTACTTTAACGACGCCCAGCGCCAGGCGACCAAGGATGCCGGCAAGATTGCCGGCCTGAATGTGCGCCGCATTATCAACGAGCCTACCGCTGCGGCCCTGGCCTACGGTCTCGACAAAAAGAAAGATGAAAAAATTGCCGTCTTTGATTTCGGCGGCGGAACCTTCGATGTTTCCATCCTTGAATTGGGGGAAGGTGTCTTTGAGGTCAAGTCCACCAATGGCGATACCCATCTGGGCGGCGACGATATCGACCAGACCATCATCGATTGGATGGCTGACGAGTTCAAGAAAAACGAAGGAATTGACCTGCGAGAAGACCCCATGGCACTGCAACGGCTTCGGGAAGCGGCTGAAAGGGCGAAGATGGAGCTCTCCACCGCCCTGCAAACCGATATTAACCTGCCGTTTGTCACCGCGGACGCTTCAGGTCCCAAGCACCTGAACCTGCCACTCACCCGGGCCAAGTTTGAGAGTCTGGCCGCTGACCTGTTTGGCCGGCTGACCAAGCCCTGCTTCAAAGCCCTTAAGGATGCGGGTATGACGCCCAGCGACATCGACGAGGTCATTTTGGTCGGTGGATCCACACGGATCCCCAAAGTGCAACAGATTGTCCAGGATATATTCAGCAGGGAGCCGCACAAAGGGGTCAACCCCGATGAAGTGGTGGCCCTGGGCGCCGCCATCCAGGGGGGCGTGCTGGCTGGTGAGGTCGACGATGTTCTACTGCTGGACGTGACCCCGCTCTCCCTGGGGATCGAGACCCTGGGTGGGGTGATGACCAAACTTATCGAGGCCAATACCACGGTGCCTACCAAGAAGAGTCAGGTATTCTCAACGGCCTCCAACAACCAGCCGTCGGTGGAGATCCACGTTCTGCAGGGCGAGCGATCCATGGCTCTGGATAACAAGACCATCGGACGGTTCCACCTGGACGGTCTGCCGCCCGCTCCCCGGGGAGTTCCCCAGATCGATGTGAGCTTTGATATCGATGTCAACGGCATCCTGCACGTATCGGCAAAAGACAAGGCCACAAGTAAGGAACAGAGCATCCGGATCGAGGCTGCCAGTGGGCTCTCCGACGAGGAAATCGAGCGTATGCGGCAGGATGCCCAGGTCCACGAAGATGAGGATAAGCACAAGAGGGATGAGGTGGAGCTGCATAACAACGCCGACCAGCTCATCCATCAAACGGAAACCCAGTCCGAGGAGTTCAAAGACAAACTGTCCGACAGTGATCGGGCCGGCCTGGACGAGGCGTTGGAGAAGCTCAAGACGGCCAACAGCGGCTCCAATCGAAAAGACATCCAGGATGCTATCGATGGAGTGAACCGGATCTGGTCGGACTTGGCGACGAAGATGTATGCCGAGACCAAAACCGGTGATCAGAATCAACCGGAAGCGGATACCGATGAAGCATCCGCGGCCAAGGGCGAAGATGGTGAGATAGAAGATGCCGATTTCGAAGTGCTAAACGATAAAAAGTAGATTGTTACTACATAGAAGCATGGAACGGGTGACGACCAGTCGCCCGTTCTTTTTTTTTATATCATGGCGAGAGCCGTTCTTTTTTCATACATTGGCGGAGAGTCGTAACTTTCTACTCTAGATATCGAAACAGATGAAGTTGTTGCGAATTTGTCTCAGTGCCTTGGGGAAAGTAGTCGTGTTGCTGCTGTTGGCGTGCTTTACCCTGATCTTATTTTTCCCCGGCATCTTCACCAAGTATCTTCAGGTTTATGCCAACCGCAAATATCTGGCTCCCCTGGGGTTGCATGTCTCCTATAATGGTTTTGCGGGAGATCTGTGGGGCACCATAGAATTTCAGAGCATCACCGTCGCCGCTGAGGATGCAGTGTTTCACCTGAAGGCCACCAATGTGAAAATGAATATCGATTTCCTGCGCCTCTTGCGGCGGGACCTCTCCTTTGACCAACTCAGCATCGAATATCTCCAACTCCAAATCCCCTCCCGCCACCCATCCGCAGGGCCGGATCGGTTTGCTATGAATCGGCTTCCCTGGGTGTCCATCCGGGATTTCCGTATCGACGAGGGTACGGTGAACCTTGGGGACGATCAAGTCTGGCTCCGGGTCAGCGGCAATCTGGACGTGAGCGATGTCGTGCGCTGGGAAGATTTCCATATTGAAATGGTCCACTTGGGGTTGTCTGACACACTTTTTCTGGACTCAGAGGGCTTGGTGTTTGACGGTGAACAGTTGTCAATCATCGCGGGGAACCTGATCTTTGGGGCGAACCGGTTGGGGGTGGATGGAACGGTCCAACTCTTTCCGGTGGTGGATGTCGATTTGCAGGTAAAATCGGACCAACTCGACTATCTGGATGGCCTGCCGGAGTGGTTGGAGTTACAGACCGCTGAGGGCTCTATTGTCGGTCCCCCTGACGGATTGGAATTTCGCTTAGCGATGGGCATGCTTATCGGGGGCCGGCTGCTTGACGAAGCCCAGGTGAGCTTCAGTCTTACCGATGAAGGAATCCGTATTGACCGGGGCCTGTTCGCCAGGGGGACTCAACGTATCCAGGCCCGAGGTGAGGTGGACTTCGGGGGAAATCTGGCCCTTGAACTTTCCTTCTTTCATGCCCGGCTCGATGAATTTATTCCAACAGCTCCCGCCCTCACCCTGGATGGTTCCACCACTATCCAGCTGGCCTGGCAAGACGACGAGCTTGACTCCCTGCACCTGGTTTTGAAACTGGATCGACTCGAGTACAAGGGCAAGACCCTCCGCCATATCCGGGGTACGGTGCAGATGAGGGACCAACTCTGGCGTATCACCGACACGACCAGCACCCAAATCGCCGGCAGCAGGATTCAGCTGTGGGGCTCGGTGAACGCGGCCCAGGCCGAGCTTGATCTTGAGGTCTATCTCCAGACCGATTCCTTGGCAGCCCTCTTGAGCGCCCTGGGTCTGGCCCCCGTTGAGGGACGAGCCAATGGACAGGTGTGGGTCAGTGGTCCCTGGAACGACCCCGCTCTTACCGGTACGGTCATGCTGGGAGACGCCCATTATCACGATGTGAGGGTTGGGAAGGGGTTCATCCAGTTCGTTCTGGATAGGACGGTGAATCACCTGGAAGGACGGCTCAATGCCTCCCTGGGAGACCTCGATTTCATGGGGATTCCAGCAGAGGGCGGAGAGGCCGAATTCATCTTCGCGGGCGATACGATCTATGCCGCTTCGATCCAACTTTACCAGGGGTTGGAAAGACTGTTCGCCCGGGGCCATCTCACGCTTTCTGAGGACGGATATGCGGTTTTGGATACATTGTCTGTGTCCCGCAATATGGAACTTTTGACCACTGGCACGATAGTGGCTAGGCACGTTGGAAATCGGTGGGAGCTGTCGCCCGCCGCCATCGCATTTGCCGATGCACAACTATCCCTTTCCGGGGAATGGACCGACCCTCGGAACTTTGCATTACAGGCTGCCACCCGTCAGTTGGATATGGAACGGCTCTATCGATTTCTGGGTGAACCGTCGCGCCTGCGCGGCGTGGTGGATGCCGATATCACGGTCAGCAATCAGGCTAACCACCTGAGTATCACCGGCAAGCTGGTTGCCACGGACGGAGAAGTTTACCAGATTCCATTTTCCCGCCTGCGGGCCGAGGTTTTACTCGAAGAGAACCACCTGACTATACAGGCCCTTAACTGGCGCAATGGCGGCGCTGGAGTGAAAGGGGAAGGTGTGCTGATCTACCAATGGGATGAGACCCGGTTGGGCGGACTCGGAGCCCTGGATTCCCTGGCATTCTCAGGCGAACTTGATGCATTCCCGCTCCACGATCTTCAGCCCATTCTGCCATGGTCTTTAGCGACCTATGGCGCTGTGACCGGGTCGTTTGAGGCTCGGGGACCGGCGCATGATCCGGTCTATACGGCCGATTTTCGCATCGCCGCGCCGCAGTTCGATCTGATCAAGGGTGAGCACCTGACGGGCCACATGCGCTATGAGGCCCAGCGGTTGACATTCACGGATCTCGCCCTGAAAACCCCCAAAGGTGCATATACCGGTGGCGGCGTCTTGCCGGTCGATCTGAGGCTGGCCGGAGATGGCGGCATAAGACTGCTGCCGGACCAGCCGGTCGAACTGGCATTCGCCGGGACGACGACCCAAATGGACTTCATCACGCCCTATTTCGATGTGATTGATTCTTTAAACGGAACCTACAATATTGAGTTGGCCCTGTCGGGTACCTTCGACCGGCTCATGAGGAACGGAACGTTTGAGGTCAAGAACGGCCGGGTGGAGCTGTTCGTCATGGAAAATCCTATCGTCAATTTAGAGGGCCGAGCCGTCATCACGGACAATATCTTGCGCATCGAACGACTGATCGGACAGACGCCGAAGGAGCCGCCCAAGGGCATCCTGGACCGCATCCGCGCGGGGATTGCGGGTCGATTCCCAGGTGGACAGCGGCCGCAGGAGAGTTCCGAACTGGTCGTGTCGGGAACCATGGATCTGTCTGAATTCTTCCACCCCGCCTTCGATTTGCAGTTGACCGGCGAGCATGTATACTTTGCTACACCGCTCAGGGAGATCGAGGCGGTTGGGTCCCCATCCCTCACGGTGGTGGGAAAGGACACGATCCAGATCAGGGGTGATTTTGTCCCCGATCCGGGCGAGCTGGTCCTCAACAGGGAGTTTACAAGTTCCGAGAGTTACGCTCTTAAGAAACCAAACCAGGGCACCATTCTGGTTTACAACATCCACGTCCCCTTCTATTCCGGAGCCGCCATCCGCAACAGCGAGTTGGATGTGGAAGTTGAGGGGGAGATTACGCTCACAGCGGTGGGCTCCGAAGATTTTCGATATGCGGGCACGGTGGATGTCACGGATGGTAATTTCATCTACAACGGATACGATTTCACCCTGATCGAGGGCCGGGTGATCCTGGAACCATCGACCTTTAATCCGCAGTTTTATATCCAGGCGACGACCGAAATCGACGGCCCGAGGTCCGGCTCCACTAATGCGCAATTGGAAACTGTGGAAGTGACCCTGTTACTGACGGGAACCTTGGAAGAGCCGAGCCTTTCCTTTCGATCATCCTCCTTGTCGTACACTGAAAGTGCATTGCTCCAGCTCTTTGCCTTGGGCCAGGAACCCCGGGGAAACGGGGTCGATCCGGGCTATTCGGCCCAGTGGGGTCTCGAGAATCTCATTCTACGGGAACTTGAGAAGGATACACGCCTGGTGGCCGGCCTCGACCAATTTCAAATTCAGTCCAGCGGGCTCCTGGCGAGCGCCGATAGTAATCGTGACATCCGGTTCCGGCTCGGCAAGCGGTTATCGCCCCGGTGGTATGTGGGTATGCAGGCCGATCCTACCATGAACTTTAGCCAGTACAGGGTGGCCTATCGATTGAACCGCAATATGACACTGGAGGGGTCGGTAGATCCTAACGGATTGTACCAGGTCAATTACCGGATCAAATACCGCTATTAGTATCGGCTCAATCCTGTTGGCATGATCCCCTTTCTACGGGTACCATTCATCACCCTGATTCTTCTTTTCCCGTTGGCGCATTTGGCCGCCCAGCCGGATAATTTACCCATCGAGACATTGGATATCAGCGGTAACGCAGCCTACTCGGATAATCAGCTAAGGAGCCTCATGAAGCTCAAGACGGTTAGCTTCTTGAGTTTGCGTGGGAGACCTTTCAGCCGCAGGGCCCTGCGGATCGATGCTCACACGATCCAGTCCTTCTACGCCAGCCGCGGCTATCTGGAGGCCACGGTGGTGGACTCCTTTGCCGTCAATATTGGTGGGAGAGTGGAGGTGTATCTGAAGATCACCGAAGGACGGCAATTCAGGCTGGGTGAAATTATTGTGACCGGAAACCACCTGTTCACTACGGATTGGATCAAGCGCTTTGTCGGCTTGGAGCCCGGGGAACCCTATAACCCGGTGCTTATCAGTAACCGTCTGGATGATCTGCGGAATCTCTACAAGGACCGGGGTAACCTGACCATCGATATACTTGAGGAACGAGAGATCGGGGCGGATGGGAATGTTTACGTGCGCCTGTCCATATCCGAGGGGATGACCTACACCATCGGGCAGATCACCACGGTGGGTCTGAATAAGGTGCCGGAGAATTATTTAAGCCGGGAATTTCTTTTCCAACCTGGGGAAACTTTTAACCGGGGTGATCTCATCCAAAGTCAGCAGCGCGTGTACGAATCGGGCCTGTTTAGTGCGGTGGAAATTATCCCGACGGTGCGTGCTGCGGAGCCAGGTATCGCCGACATCGAGGTACGAGTGCGTGAGTTGGAACGGCGCAGCATCGATTTCACCCTCGGTTTTCGGCAGAAAGAGGCCCAGGGTGCGGGAGAGCCCCTGCCGGCCCTGACGACCTCGGGTCAGTGGTGGCGCTCCCGGATGTTGAATACCAGCATCCGTTCAGGTATCACCATGGAAACCGACCTGTTACTGGAAAATATACTATCGCCGGAATATCAGGTCGCCTGGGAATTTCTTATCCCCTGGACCCTGGGCTTTCGAATCCCCAGCTCGATTAAATTCTTCTCCAGCTTCCGGACTTGGCCGGATGTCGTCCGGAAGAATGGTGTCGAATTTTCCTTCCTTTCCAAGCGGCTTAAGCGCTCTCGGTTGCGAGGGAGCTTCGGCTGGGTATTCATTCAAGCGCCGTCCGGGGTCCTAGACTCGGTAGCTGCCCCTCAGGACGATCCTGATTTCGGGGCCGAATCCCCTAACCCTTTGGTGGCTACCGAAGGGGCCGAGCGGAGCTTTAAGATCGACTATATCTTCCAGGATGTGGATAATCTGCTGGCGCCCCGGCAAGGAACCGTTTTCCAGTTTAAGCCCTCCTTCCACGGCACCTTTATCAAAGCCGTATCGTTTTATTATAAGGTGGAAATGGACATTCGGCGTTACCACCCCATCATGAAGCAGTCGGTTTTCGCTTATCGCTTGAAAGCGAGCTACTTGGAAACGCTTCCCGGGGGGCTTGCCCGGAAGTTATTTTACCTCGATCTGTTTGACTTGGGAGGCAGTACATCGCTGAGGGGCTGGTCCCGGCCCGAGACCTTCTCGAGCGAACGCGGTGTAATGAAAGGTTTGGCCAACGCCGAGCTGCGTTTCCCCCTCATCTGGATTCTAGGTGGTGAACTTTTTATTGATGCCGGGGCGCTCTACGTCTTCCGTGGCGAAGATGACATTGCCCTCGAATGGAAAAGGGGCTGGGATGTCGGTGCCGGCCTGTTGATTTCGACCCCACTGGGCCCAATCCGGGTCGACGCTGCCGTGCCCCAGGGCATCGGTGAGGCCGCCAAGCCTATCTACCACGTTGCATTCTTGTATACCTTCTAGCCATCGATCTGGTGGTCGAGGTCTCGGAAAAGGCGGCATGTTTGTACAGGCGCCGGATATTGGGTCAAGGCTCGTCCCGGTTTACGACCCTCATTCGTCCAGCGGCCTCCTCTGTGGGTTGTGATGGGAACTCCCCTGTCCCCACAGAGTACATTCGCATCGAAGGAATGCACCTTGAAGGACCGCATTCACCGTGCATAAATTTTCGTATTAAATGAATCCATTAAAATAGGAGGATACCAGAATGCATGCGATATCAAGAGTGGGGTACTTGTTCCTGATTCTTTCTTTCGTGGCTTGCGGCGTTAAGACTGCCGATGCGCTGTGGGAATCGGCTAAAAATGATGTCGACCGGCGGCAATACGAATCTGCAATCAAGGCGCTTGAAAAGCTGACGGTCACGTATCCTGACAGCTCACTCGCTCCCCAAGCCCAATTCCTCATCGGGGACATTTTTATGAACAAGACCCATGAGATCGATCGCGCATTGGCGGCCTTTCAAAAGGTAGTGGCAAACTATCCGGACTATGCCGATGCTGTAAAGGCTCTGTTCATGATCGGCTTTGTGAAAGCCAATTATCTCACTGACTATGATGGCGCCAGAGAGGCCTATAATGATTTCCTCGTGCGGTACCCGAATCATGAACTGATTCATTCGGTAAACTTTGAACTGGCCAACCTTGGACGGCCTATTGAGGATATTGATGTATTGAAGGACATCGTCAATGCCCGCTAATGCGCTGGCCGTACCGGTCATGAACAACGCCGAACTTAATAACCTTACCCAACGGATTGCCCAGGAGTCGGAATATATTGATACATTGATGCTGGCGATCGGCACCGTGATCGTGGGCCAGCACGACCTGATTCAAAAGATGCTCATCGCCATGCTGTCTCGAGGCCATGTCCTTTTGGAAGGGGTCCCGGGACTGGCGAAGACCCTTATGGTGAGCACGCTTTCCAGCCTCATCCAAACCAAGTTCCAGCGATTGCAATTCACACCGGATCTGTTGCCTGCCGACCTCATCGGGACACTGATCTACAATCCAAAAGATGGATCCT
Organism: Fidelibacterota bacterium; assembly: GCA_022563485.1. Classification (GTDB taxonomy): domain Bacteria; phylum Fidelibacterota; class Marinisomatia; order SCGC-AAA003-L08; family TS1B11; genus JADFNF01. The sequence continues at coordinate 17,926 of JADFNF010000010.1, forward strand.
TCGAGACCCATCTGGGACCGATTTTTACCAACATCGTCCTGGCTGATGAGATCAACCGCGCGCCCGCCAAAGTCCAGAGTGCCCTGCTGGAGTCGATGCAGGAAGGGCAAGTCACCATCGGTACCAAAACGTACCCACTGCCCCAACCGTTCATGGTGATGGCGACGCAAAATCCCATCGAACACGAGGGGACCTACCCCCTGCCGGAGGCCCAGATCGACCGATTCATGTTCAAACTGCTGGTCGATTATCCCAGTACTGAGGAAGAATTGCTCATCCTTCAACGCATGGCGGTGACCCGTGATCTTCCGAAACTGAAATCGGTGGTGAAGGCCCAGCAGATCCTCAAAAGCCGGGAAGTGGTCAACGATATTTACCTGGCGGAGAACATCCAAAAGTATATTGTCAGCCTGGTGGCGGCCACGCGGAACACTGAGGAAGCCGGCCTGGGTGAACTCAAAGACCTCATCGCCTTTGGGGCCTCCCCACGGGCCTCAATCTATATCGCCATCGCGGCCCGGGCCCGGGCCTTTTTAAACCATCGGGGATACGTGATCCTGGATGATATTCGGGATGTGGCCCGACCGGTGCTGCGCCACAGGATTCTATTGTCCTACGAAGCTGAGGCCGAGAATGTCACCACCGAAGAGATCATCGATCGTCTTTTCGAGACCATCCCCACCCCTTGAGCAGCTGCCCGGTCCTTTATTTACGGTCTCTCCCTTGGCCGGGGCTGGAACCATCGGGCGGTGAGGCCCTGCCGTGATACCTCCGGAAATACTCGAGAAGGTCCGTTTCATCGAAATACGAAGCCGCCATCTGGTCAACGATATATTTGGCGGGGAGTATCATTCGGTGTTCAAGGGACGCGGTATGGAGTTCGCCGAAGTGCGGGAATACCTGCCCGGTGATGAGATTCGTTCCATCGACTGGAATGTTACCGCCCGCTTTGGCAAACCCTACATCAAACGGTTCGATGAAGAACGGGAACTGACGGTGATCCTCGCAGTGGATCGGAGCGGATCGGCCATGTACGGCACCGGTTCCGCCCTCAAGAGCGATGTGGGCACCGAGCTCGCAGCCGTGCTGGCCTTCAGCGCCATCAAGAATAACGACAAGGTCGGCCTGATCATATTCAGTGATACGGTGGAGAAATTCATCCCGCCTAAAAAGGGGAAAGGCCATGTCTTGCGGGTGATCCGCGATTTACTCTACCATGAACCGGTGGGGCATGCGACCCGGTTGGATGTGGTCCTGGAGTACCTGCTGCGGGTGTTAAAACGCCGCAGCGTCATATTCCTGCTATCCGATTTCCTCGATGAAGGATTCGAGGTCCCCCTCAAATTGGCCGCCCGCAAGCATGATTTGATTCTCTTGCGCCTGGAAGATCCTTCCGAGCAGAACCTGCCCGACCTGGGGCTCGTGAAATGGTATGATCCCGAGACCGGCGAAGAGGCCTGGCTGAACACCTCCTCTCCGAAAATTCGGGAGCAATTTGTCCACCGGGTGCAGCAGCAGCGCGCCGCTTTCCAGGGGTTTTGCCGGCGCCACAATATCGACCTCATCGCAATTAATACTCACGAAAGTTATGTCAAACCGCTCATGAACTATTTCACCACCCGGTCAGCCCGCCATTGAGCGTCCTTTTGCTCGCGGCAATGCTGTCGGTGGGCGATCTACAGGCCCAGGACCCAGGCTATAGCCGGGGCGTTCGTCTCGAGAGTCATTGGAGCGCCGACACGGTCCACCTGGGGGAACCGGTCACGCTCCGGTTGGAACTGACGCTGGCCGAAGGGGCCGTCCCCCATTTCCCCGAACTCGTGCTCACCGATCCCGGCGTTACCTTGATAAGCGCCCACCTGGAACCGCGGGCCGTCGAATATGTCTTCAGTTTCTGGAATCTGGGGCGGACAGTATTACCGGGCATTCCCGTCAAATATGCGTTGCCCGACGGGGCCGAACGAATCATCCAGACCGACTCCCTGTCGATCATGGTCGTGACTGTCCTCACGGGTGAGGATCGGGATATCCGGGAGATCAAGAGCATGGTGGCGGTAAGCCTGACCGACCCGCGCTACTATTGGCTGCGTGCCGGTCTGATGGCCCTCCTGATGGTGGTTATCATTCTTATCTGGCGTCGCCGGCAACAGATCAGGTTGGCCCGCGGGCGTGTGGTGACCAAGATCAAGCCGACTGTCGCTGCCCGTTTGGCCCTGGCCCAGCTCAAGCAAACGCCCTATCAACCCGGGCAGACGGCCGATTATTACCTGGAACTCTCACGAATATTGCGGCAGTACATGGAGCAGCGGTTCCTCTTCCGCGCCCTGGAGATGACCACCTCCGAGATCAAGCAAGTACTGCCAGAGGAATTGGACAATCCCTCCACAGCTGTGCTCATCGGCCAGCTGTTGGAGCAGAGTGATCTGGCCAAATTCACGGGTCAAAGCCAATCCAGGAACCGCTGGCGTAACGACGTGGATCTGCTGGAGCGGATCATTGAACGGACCCAGCCCACCTTCCGTGTCTAGGGCGGTTACGTCCCTCCGGCTGAGCCCCAGCTCCTGGCTGGGATCAACGGCGCTCACGATGAAGCCTTGGCCTGCCTGACTCCCAGTGACAAGCCTGTATTCAGCATGTTCCCCGTGCTTCCAGTGTTAATTTCCGTGGCCGTTTACCTTGGAATGGAAACACCCTTTCCCCCTGGAGGCATGTGATGAGTTCTCTCCCTTTGCTCCTGCTATTACCGGCCCTCATGTTGGGCGCTCTCGTGGGTTACCTGGTCGCCCAATACCGGCTGGCGCCCCAGCTGCAGGAAGCCCGTTTGCGCAAGGAGGAGCTGGAGCGGCGCTTGGCGGAAGAACAGGACCACCGCGATAGCCTCCAGGATGCTTTCAAAGCCACGGCCAGCGATGTCCTGGCCCAGTCCACGACCGAGCTGCTCAAACTGGCCGAGGAGCGGTTCAAGGCCCTGGCGAAGGAGGGGGACACCAACCTGGAAGGCAAGAAACGGCTCATCGATGCCAATCTGAAAGATATGAGTGATACCCTCAAGGGACTGGTGGAAAAATCGACCCGTCTGGAGGAGGGCCTCTCCACCAGCCAAGCCGCGACGGAAAAGTTGCGATCCACCACCGAGGGGCTCCGGCAGGTGCTGTCATCTTCCCAGAAGCGGGGCCAGTGGGGGGAACGCATGGTGGAGGATATTCTCCAGACCGTGGGGCTGGTGAAAGGGATCAACTACCGGGTGCATGCCCAGGTGGCGTCGGGGGAAATCCCTGACTTTACCTTCCTGCTGCCCAAAAACAAGATCATCAACCTGGACGTAAAATTCCCCCTCGATCAATATGAACGCTACCGGATGGCTAAATCCGACGTGGAGGCGGAGGAGGCCAAGAAGCGATTTTTAACGGCGGTGAAAAACCACGTAAAAGATGTTGCTGGCCGGGGTTATATTAATCCGGCTGAGGGGACGGTGGACTACGTCATGGTCTTCATCCCCAATGAAGCAGTATACGGCTTTATCCACCAGAACGACCCAGGCCTGCTCGATTATGCCCTGAAGAATCACATTATCCTCTGCTCGCCCATAACCCTCTATGCCGTGCTGTCCCTGGTGCGCCAAGCCGTGCAGAACTTTGCCTTGGAGGAGCGGGCCGGCGAAATTCTCAGCCTGTTGGAGCAGTTCAAAACGCAGTGGGGTAAGTACGTGCAGGAAATGGAAAAAATGGGTGGAGCCCTCGACCGGGCCAAAGAAAAATACAATTCACTGGTAACGACCCGGACCACCCAGTTGGAGAAACCCCTGCGCAAGATTACCGAGCTTCAGGGGGGTGGCCCGGCGAGCCTTCTGGGGGAGTAGACCCGCTGCCTATTCCTCTAAAAACACCGCCACCTCTGCCAAATTCTTGCGCTTCAGGTCCGGCACCTCACACCCCTTAGCCGGATAGCCCACCGGGATGAGTAGGAACGGCTTTTCGTTGGGTGGCCTGTCCAGTATCTCCGACAGAAATCCCATGGGGCTGGGGGTGTGGGTCAGGGCCACCAACCCAACCTCGTGCACCGCTGATAGGAACATACCAGCCGCAATCCCCACCGATTCGGTGACGTAGTAGTTCTTGCGCTGCTGCCCTGAGGGCAGGCGTTCCACATTCTGCTGGAACAAAACCACCAGCCACGGCGCGATCTCCAGAAACGGCTTATGCCAGTCGGTGCCGAAGGGCTCCAGGGCCTCCAGCCACTCCTCGGGCATACGGTGCTCATAGTTTTTCCGTTCTTCGACCTCGGCAACCCGGCGGATCGCGGCCTTGATTTTCGGGTCGGAGACGGCCACGAAGGTCCAGGGTTGCTTATGGGCGCCGGACGGGGCCGTGGAAGCGGCGCGGATGAGGTTCTCGATCACGCCTCGGGCCACCGGCCGATCACTGAACTGCCGCACGGACCTGCGCTGGTCCATGCGCCGGTAGAGTTGCTCAGAGCGCCGCAAGCACTCCTCGGGCGTCACCGGCGTGTAAACTAGCGGGATAAAGCCGTCAGGCCGTTGATGATGCGTTGGTTCACCGGATTCATGATGGTTCACAAGGCACTTCCTTTATGGTGATGCTGGGCAACGGGGTACATGGTACCAGGGTGGGGCCGGGGGAGTCAAGGGTTTATGGGCGCCGAAATTGCTTGCAAAAGTTGGCCGGGACCGGCTAACTTTAATGAGAATCAATCTCAATAACTCCCTTTATACCTTGGAGCAGCTCATTGTATAGAAAGTCTAACACATTTTTCCAACCGTCGATTCGTCTCCTCTTAGGCCTGTCGCTGAGCATGGCAACCCTGGCCTCGTTGCCGTTAACTGCCCAGGTCTCGGGTGGCGCCTCCGTCTACCAGAAGCCTTTCATCTTGGAAGGGAAAGGCGCCCGGTTGGGCGGCTACGTCGATCATGAATTTAAAATGGACTATAACAGCGATGGCGAGCTGGTAGCGGCCAGTTTTACACCCCACCGGATGATCCCGTTTATTTTCGCCGAAATTGTTCCGGGACTGCGGTTTTTTACCGAAATCGAATTTGAGTACGGGG
>JADFNF010000149.1 GCA_022563485.1 Fidelibacterota bacterium
GCCATGTGCGGCCAAGGGCTGCGCTGGGAGCCGGGCCTGGGCGCAAGGGCACCGCCGGGCCGGCGACATCCAACGGGCAGGCGATGCCCGCCCCGGAGGCGACAGTCGAGGATGTGCTGTAGGGGCCAGCGCCCTTGCGTCCACCGGAATATGACCATTACGAATACAAGGAGGGGTTGGGATGAATAAGCGAGACGCCCGGTACGGTGATTCGGAGAACAACGGGTCTCCCGGCGCCCCCGGCCAAATTTTTAACAGCCGTCACGCCCAGATACGCCTGAGCCTGCCGGTGCATCCGCAGGATGACGCGCCAGCCGCGGCCCTGCTGATGGACCAGGCCAATAGCCTGGAGGACCTTCAGCCCCAAGAGGGGGACCTGATGCCCTTCGCCTTCCGGCTGCTGTCGGCGGTGTACCTGGGGAGCGGCGGCTACCACCTGGATTTTTCCCGTGACGGGGTCCTTGAAAAGGCCCTGCCGGTCTTTTTGGAGCCGGAAGCGGAGGGGAGCGTTCGCACCCGGCCCCTGGTGGTGGTGCGGGATCACAGCTTCGACATTGAGGATCGCCTCGGGCTGGTGCGCCGTGCCGAGTGGCAGCCGGCAGACCCCGAGCACGGCCTGCCCTATCCGGGCATAAACGCCGAGCTGCATATCAATTGGAAACTGGGCGCCGACGTGGTACGCCGGCTGCTCCATGACCCACCCCTACTGGACGCCTGCAGTGTGTCCCTCGGCTTCAACTGGGAGAAATCCCACCCCGGACTGGATGACCGGCGGTTCTGGATGGAGCTGGGGGAGGAGTTTGAGGGGTCGATTATACGCTTGCTCGTCACCGATATTCTATCGGTCGAGCATGTGGGATTGGTGTTTGCCGGGGCCGATCCGTCTGCCCGTCAGACGGCGACAGCGGTCCAGTCTATCGCGGCGCCGGTCCCACCCCCCATCATGACGGTGAGCCCTTCGACTGCCCCTTCGACTGGGCTCAGGGCACGGCTCAGGGCAAACCTTGACAGGACAGTAACCCGAGGAGAATCTATGGATCAGCAGAAAATATTTTTGGACGACGACAGCCCCCTGTGGAATTTGTTTGGGATGAAAGATCATGACCTGCAGCTCCTGGAGGAGCGGGCGCGGGAAGTCGTGGCCCTGGCGGACCTGGGGCAGGACGCCCTGGCAGATCTGCGCCAGGAGGTTCAGACCCTCATCGTCCAGCTGGATGGCGCGGGGGAAGGGGGGGGCTCCCTGGGGCTGATGAAGGTGATCGAGACCGCGGACCTGGCCACCCTCCGGGCCTTGAAGACCGAGTACGCCCGGCGGCTGGAGACAATGATCCCCGCCCGTTGCGAAGCGTGCGGCAGCGATCAGGTCCTACGGCGATCCTCGCGGCAGGTAAGTCCGGGCGGAGACGTGCAACCGGCCGTCGATCCGGGGCTGTACCGGTGAGGCAGGTGGCAGGGCGGGAGATCATCACGGCCACCCCCCGGCGGGCCCATTGGGATAGGGAAAATATTGGGGTGAATGACCGCATTCACCAGAGGAACGAGTAAACGAAAAGGAGCTGGATATGAGCATATCCTTCAGCGGGATTCGAGACAAGGCCACTCTGTTGGCCAGCAGCCTCACCTTTGGCACGGACGAGGGGAAGGTCTGCAAGGTGACCGCCAACCAGACGGTGGGACTGTGCGCCGACAATGATCGTTTTCACGGCGTGATCGAAACCATCGAGCGGGACAACGCCTTCTGCGTGGTGACCAAGACGGGCTACGTGACTCTGGACTACACGGGGGCCGACCCTTCGGCCGGTATAGTCAAACTGGAGGCAGACGCGTCCGGCGGAGTGAAAGTGGATGCCACCAACGGTATCGAGTACCTGGTGGTTGATGTAGATACAACCGGCAAAAAAGTAACCCTCTTCTTGGGGTAATGGAAGGAAGCAACATGAATATGTCCCACAGGGATAAGCACATTCCGTTTAAACGGATGCAACTGGAACGGGGCTTCTATCAGGAAGCCGAAGCCACGGGGGTCACCTTCGCCGATTTTCTGGGTGGGGTGGACAACGGCGCCTATTGCGATCCTGAATCGTCTTTGGATCCCTTCCAACAACAGTTGGCGGCCCGTAACCTGGTGACCCATGGCCCCCAATCCATTCAGCTGGAGACCTTCTACGAAGGGGACAGCAGCATCCTTTTCCCGGAGTGGATCAACCGGCAGATCCGGGAGGGGATGAGTCTGGGCAAGAATGCCCTGCGCCTGGATGACCTGGTGAGCGTGGAGACGGAGATCGAGTCGGGCGTCTACCAGGTGCTGGTGTCGGAGATCGGCAGTGAAGCCAAGGCGAAGCGGGTAGGCCAGGGGGGTGAGTTCCCCAAGGTGGAGATCACCATGGGCGAGCAGACCATCACGTTGGGCAAGTACGGTATCGCCCTTTCGGCGTCCTACGAGGCAATCCGGCGGGTGAAGGCGCCGATCTTCGCCGCCACCCTGCGCAAGATCGGCTTCTACCTGGGCCGCCAGATGGTGGATGACGCCATGACGGCGCTGGTGAACGGCACGGGCAACAACGACGCCGCGACCGTGGACCAGGTGGCTGTCACGGGCACCCTGGACTACAGTGACCTGGTCACCTTCGACCTGAACTTCGACCCGTTCGAGTCCAATTTCTGGGTGGCCCCCAAAGCGGTGATCACGACGGTGTTGAACATGGTGGAGTTCAAGGACCCCATGGCGGGTTTCACCTATCAGCAGACCGGTGACCTGATCAGTCCGCTGGGGAACACTCTGCGGCGGTATGACGGGACCCTGATGTCCACCGACCGGATCGTAGGCTTTATGCACCAGTTCGCCATCGAAAAGGTGACGGAGCGGAGCGCCAGTCTGGTGGAGGTTGAACGCATCATCAACAAGCAGATTGAAGGGACGGTGATTTCCCAGGTCGTGGGCTATGCCAAGCTCGACAAGGATGCCGCACGCGTCCTGGACATCACCTATTAGTGACGTTTTCCAAGCCGAAGGCGCCGATCACTGGAGGCTCCCGATCTCCCGGAAGGGGGTGGCGGGAGCCTCGGGGGCGTAGAAGCAGTAGGCAGTAGCAGAAGCAGTGGCAGGAAAAGGCGCAGAATGGTCGTACCACAGTTTAGGGAGGAACCCATGAGAGATGTCAGAATTGCAATAAAACTGCATCCCCGGCTCGAGCAAGAGGGGCGCGGATTGTGCGACCCGTTGGAGCCGAAAAATAGTGCGGTGATCGCCGCATCGAACTACGGCCCACAAGGTTACCTGCGGGTCTTTCCCAGCGGGTTTATACTGGCCCAAATAGCGGCGGGAACGCTGATTCGGGTGAAGCCTGAGCCATCGATAAGCGGCAAGGGACCCGGTGCGCCGGGCGGGGCGCGTAAGTCCCGCCGGATCGGGATGAAAGGGGAGCAGGGATGATTGCCGACGGCACCCACGTACGGGCCCTGGGAGGGCTCCCGTCGAGCCTGAATGACAGCACTCTGGCTCCCTTTTTCGGTCCCGCCGGCCTACGGCTGGAGGATTGGGTGGGTTCCAGCGCCTACGAGGATGCTGATCAGCCGACCCCCAGCGACACCGACCGGGCGGCGGCCCTTAAAGATGCGGAGGCCTACCTGGTGCTGTATTTTGCGGCTCCGCGGATCAACATGGTGATCGCCGACAGCGGCATTGTCACCTTCAAAGTGGATGGGACCTCCACCGATCAGTTCACCTACCTGAAGCCGCGTGACCTGGAGACCTTACGGCAGGGGTGGCTGCGCGACGCGGTTAGCGCGTGCGGCCGGTACATCATCAAGGCGGGAGTCATCATTGGCGTGTCTCCAGCGGTGGACGAGGAAACCTAAGAGGAGGTAACGAACATGGCACTCATGAGCAAACCAACCAAAGACCCCAAGGTCACCCGGTGGTGGTGGCGGACGCTCCGGGAGTGGGTCTACGACCTGGTGGATCCCCTCTGGGGGGCGTTTCGGGGCGAGAATACCGATGAGATTACCCTGGCGAATGTGACGGCAATCAACGGTGTGTCAACGGCGGAGCTGGCCGTCCTGGATGGGCTCACGGCCACCACGGCCGAGCTCAATAAGCTAGCGGGATTGACGGCGGATGCGACCGATCTCAACAAGACGGACCGGACCCAAGTCGACGGAGTGGCCGAGGCGTCCAAGGTGGTGGTGCTGGACGCCAACAAGGACATCCTGGGCAAACGCTACGACATTAACCAGAGCCTGCTGGAAGCCGTGGCGGGCCAGCCGCTCATGCACCTGGATGGGAATGGGTACGTGAGTGTTCCCGACAATGGGCACCTGGATTTTGGGACGGGGGACTTTTCCGTGCTGGTGGTCATGAAAACCGATGACACCACCGCCGGCAGCCGGGTGTTGACCAAGGATCAGAGCACCGCGAATCCTGCCTGGCAGCTGGATTTGGCGTCGGGCTCCTTTAGTCTAAGAGACGGGTCAAACAGTGCCTCGGTAGGGTTGGGCAGCTTCAATGATGGTCGGTGGCATGCTTTGGCGGCCGTGGCGGACCGCGACGATAAGCTGTATGGTTATGTCGACGGCGTCGAGAAAGCCACGGACGTGGGCATTACGAGTGTGGGTTCGGTGAATAACAGCAAGCCTATGGTTTTTGGGGCGAGATATAATTTTACCAGCAAATCCATTATCTCTTACCTGCGGGCGCTGATATTTAATCGGGCCCTGTCCGCCGATGAGATCAAAGCCCTGTCCTCGGGTGCGCCCCTGGTCTTTGCCGATGTGGGGGCCAGCCAGACCGACCGGGTGGCCAACGGCGACGCCTGGACCGGGGCCAGCGGATCCACGCCGCCCAACAGCTGGAGCGACAGCGGCTCGGGCACGGCGGGCTATGCGATCCGGGACAATACCGGCGTCACGAATATGGACAGCGATACCCTCGAGCTGGCGGTGATCGGCAGCGGCTCGAAGACCCTGTCCCAGACGATGCTCCAACCGGGGAAGCGTTACCGGGTCAGCTTTGTCTACCGCAACCTGGACGGCAACAGCAGCACCATCGTAGCGCTGGGCACGTCGGCCAACAGCGTCACCCTACAGAGTGCGGGAATCACTGGCGACGGCGTGCTCTTTGAGCAGGAGTTGGTGGCCGATGGCCCGGACCTTTTATTTGTGGTGGATATCGATGGTGTCCTACAGATCGACAAGGTGCAGGTCGTTCAGATCGGCTGTGTG
>JADFNF010000150.1 GCA_022563485.1 Fidelibacterota bacterium
TTTCGGCTAAAACTCAGGATATAACTGTAGTTATGTGGTGAATGCGTCTTGCATGTTCTTTACTACTTCAACCTTGGATACCGTCCTCCAGCTCCTGAAGCCATACATCCACTCACCTTACAACCAGATCAATTACGTGCTAACTGAAACCTCTAATACTAACTTAACATGTGGTCCAAACAATGGGGGCAGGTCAGTAAGGAAAAAACGGGATACAACGGTATGGACTAAGGTATAATGGGGAACGTGGAGCTGGTGTGTCATCGGGGGGCACTGAAATGATTGGGACGCGGGCGGGCGCCGGTTGGACCGGCCCCCTTAACCTTTCCGTTGGCCATGCGTCTAATATGGAGGACTACATTTCAATTGATGACTTTCTCATAACCTACCATCGAGGAAACAATGAAACGTACATCCCTTCGTCTCAACATCCTATTTGTGTATGTCGTTCTGTTATGCCTGCCATCGTTAATGTTGGCTCAGAGAGGCGGTCCTAGACCTAGCCTGAGTGCAACGGTCACCCAGGTGCTGGGAACGAATACGAATATCACCATCATCCACTCTCGGCCGGGCGTGAAAGACCGGACGATCTGGGGTAAGCTCGTGCCCTACGACAAGATATGGCGAGCGGGTGCCAACGAAAATACGACCATCGAGTTCAATACCGACCTCGTCATTGAAGGGGAAACCCTCCCCGCCGGAAAGTACGGCCTCTGGATGAAACCCACCAAGCAGGATTGGGTTGTGATCTTCAACAGGACGAACGATACCTGGGGGACCAGATTCAATGCCGAAACCATCGCCCTGGAGGTCACGGTCAAGACTGAGCAGGCCCCTCATAATGAGTGGCTGGCCTACGGATTCGAGGATCTGGCAGGCACCTCAGCGACGGTATACCTGCATTGGGAATCGCTGAAAATTCCGTTCAGAATCCAACTGGCCAATTGACGTAGCGCCAGGTCTATGACCCGAACACGTCCAACAGGACCCATGTTTGTGGCATATTCCAATATGGCTGTGGGGTACTTGCACCTTAATCCGCTGGCTGTAGTGCCAGTCTCAAGCAGGCAGAAATGAGTGGCCCAGCATAGCTGGGTAGTGAGTCTTGCTTCGCAATAGTCAAGTTGATGCCGTCTAGTTCTGTATATCCATCAGTTGGAAACTTTTATATTGAATTCGAGTTTTACTGAAACTGAACTTAAAACCGGGAAATAATTTGGATTTTAACAAGGTTATTTCAAGCTACTTTCCACTCATTTTTATCTCATTATTTCTTTTCCAGGGGCATGCACAGGCGCGACCGGTTGAAATCCTCAGTTCCGGTGAGTTACAGATCGCGTTACAAAAGCTTAATGTTCTAGGGGCCGTCCTTTACATCGCCGCTCACCCGGATGATGAAAACACCAATGCTCTGGCTTATTTCTCTCAAGGAAAAAAGTATAGGACCGGAATCCTTACCCTTACCCGAGGGGACGGCGGTCAAAACCTGCTAGGCGCTGAGAAAGGGGCAGAGATTGGCATCATTCGCACGCAAGAGCTGCTGGAGGGCCGTAAATACGATAAGGTCGAACAGTACTTCACACGCGCCATTGATTTTGGTTATTCAAAAACCAGGGAGGAGACACTTGAATTTTGGGGCCAGGAGCAAATCCTTGCGGATATGGTCTGGGTTATTCGCAAGTTTCGCCCTGATGTCATCATATCGCGTAGTTTGGGGGGGCACGGGAATCATGCCGCAGAGGCTTTGCTGACACCGGAGGCTTTCACGGCCGCTGGCGATCCCAAAAGATTTCCTGAGCAACTGGCCTACATTCGGCCCTGGCAGGCAAATAGACTCCTGCGAAACAGGTCACGATTTAACCCCGGCACCCAACAAGAACTAGACGAGATGATTAAGATCGATGTCGGGGCGTATGATCCCTTATTGAATAAATCTTACACCGAAATTGCGGCCATTAGCCGGTCCATGCATAAGACGCAAGGGTTCGGTGCTGTAACGACACGGCCGGGAACCCGCAACGATTTCTACCGGGTTATTGATGGTGCGACCGCAGAATCCGATATATTTGATGGGATCGACGTATCATGGGACAGAATTCCCGGCGGGGCAAGGATAGGAACCATGCTCAGCCACATTATTAACACCTTTGACCCCAAAAATCCATCGAAATCAATCCCGCAACTACTGGCAGTCAACAGCGAGTTCAATCAGCTCAGTGATAGTTATTGGGTTGATCTTAAACAGCAGGAGCTGTATCGCGTCATCCAGGCCTGCGCAGGACTGTGGATGGAGGCACTTTCAGATGAAAAATTCACCTCCCCCGGTGATGAGATTCAAATACAGACAACATTGGTCAATCGGACGGATTATCCATTAAAAATCGAAAGCATAGACTATGCCGGGGTCATCTCAGACTCTAAACTAAATATTGCACTAGCAAACAATGATCCGGTAACTATTGATAAAACCTTCCGCATCCCACCAGAATACCCGATATCACAGCCCTACTGGTTGATGGAGGAGGCATCGGTGGGCGCTTTTTCTATCTCGGAGCAAAACCTGATTGGTTTGGCAGAAAATCCGCCCCCCATTACAGTCAACATCACTTTGAGCATCGATGGAAATAATTTGGAATACTCCTTACCCCTATCATTTCGATGGACAGACAGGGTTGAGGGCAACCGGTACAGTCTCATTGAAATCAGGCCGGCTGTGACGCTCAGTTTGGAGGAGAAGGTCTATATTTTCCCGGACAATAATCCGAGGGAAATCAGCGTCAACATCCTGAACAACTCCGAGCATGCAACCGGCGAGATCAGGCTCCGGGGGGATAGAAACTGGAAAATTGAACCGGCCAGTATTCCGTTTGCTCTCAAAGCGAAATATGAGGAAATGCAGGTCATATTTAGGGTCACACCCCCGAGAGGGTTGAGTGAGGGAGTATTGACAGCAGAAGCTGACATCAATGGAAAAGTATATAATCGGGACATCGTTGAAATCTCATATCCACATATCGATAGGCAGTCGTATTTCCCGGTGAGCCAAGCCAAGGCTGTGAAAATAAATATTAATCTGCTGGGCAACCGGCTCGGTTATATCATGGGCTCTGGCGACGATATTCCTGAGGCCCTGCGCAGTCTCAAGTACGATGTCGTGTTACTCGATGATGATATGCTGGAAAATCTGGACCTCTCACAATTTGATGCCATCATTGCGGGCGTTCGGGCCTATAATACTCGGGAGCAGCTGGTCAATACACAGTATAAAATTATGAGTTATGTCGAAGCCGGCGGGACGTACATTGTTCAGTATAATCGACCGAGAGGCTTATTATCGAACGACATTGGTCCATATGCTTTTACCATTAGCCGGCGGGATCGGGTCAGTGATGAAACTGCTCCCATATCTTTTTTGAAACCTGCACACCAACTCCTGAATTTCCCAAATAAAATCAGTCAAAAGGACTTTGAGGGCTGGGTTCAGGAGAGAGGATTGAACTTCCTCACTCAGTGGGACGAAAGGTATGAGACTATCTTGTCAAGCCATGACCCAAACGAACCTAGTAGAGCGGGTGGCATGTTATTCACCCGCTATGGGAATGGCGTTTTTATTTATACGGGATATGCCTGGTTTCGCCAACTGCCGGCGGGTGTGCCCGGCGCCTATCGGTTTTTTGTTAACATGATTGCCGCGGGACAATACCATGGAAACTGATTCACCGGAAAACACAACCACCGAGGATAGTAAAGCCCCTTTGCTGTCGTACTGGAACAAGTTGTATCTGGCCGTGTTTGTGAACCTGGTTGTTATTATTGTGCTCCTGTATATTTTCACGAAAACGTTCGAGTAACTGGCGCCCCCAGCTCCTAAAAGTATCTCGCAATTCTTTCCTCGTATAATCTATTCGTCGGATCGGTGGATAACAGTTTTGAGTAAACCGGGATCATGATACCCCTAAAGCAATTACCAACCGTGTCACCCTTGACTTACGACTACCACTATCATTTTAATAAGGTTGCCAAATACTACAATGGCGACTTCCGTGATCTGGCGACCCTGCAAACTCACATGGATAGGGTTGGTGCGCGGGACTATCCCAGAGAGCCGGTAAGCGCTATTTTGAAAGAGCAGAATGAGGCCTATGGCTGTGACCGCAGCACAATGGACAATATCACGAAACTCATTGATCGCAAAACGTGTGCAGTGGTCACCGGGCAGCAAGTCGGGCTATTCTCGGGACCGCTCTATACGATCTATAAGGCCATCACGGCCATCAAACTGGCTGAATACCTCAGTCAAAATGCCGGGGAGCCTGTCGTACCCATATTTTGGCTGGCATCGGACGACCACGATTTTGCGGAGATCAATCATGTCGATTTTTTAAACCAGGCCAACCAAGTCACCAGGGTTTCTTATGATCCCCCCGCATCAAGCACCCGCATACCGGCTGCGGACATTTTATTGACGCAGGACATTGTGACCTGTATTCAGGCATTAGAAGCTGCTACCCACAATTCAGAATTCAAACAAGCTATTATCTCAGATTTAAGCCAGGCCTATGGGGCGGGTGAATCCATTGCTACCGCATTTGCTTGCTGGTTAACCCGATTGCTCAAGCCCTACGGGCTTATCATTATTGATGCTAGTCACCCGGACCTTAAAAAATTGGGGGCCAAGGTTTTCCGTACGGAAATTCAGGACGGCTCGCCATCGACTGTGCGGGCCCTTGAGAGTTCCCAGGACCTGCAGCAGAGCGGTTACAAAGCCCAGGTGGGCGTCCATGCGGGGATATTGAACCTGTTCTATGGCGAACGGGAAAGGCAGAGTATCCATGTGCAGGACGGCCAATACCATATCAAGGGTACGCCCGGCGCTTTCACGCGCCAGGCATTGCTCGATCTGCTGGAAAGCAACCCCCAGCGGTTCAGCCCCAATGTCTTACTGCGTCCCTTATACCAGGATGCCCTGTTACCTACGGTAGCCTATGTGGGGGGGCCTGCAGAAATAGCCTACTTCGCACAGATGAAGGGTATCTATGATAGTTTCGGGATGCATATGCCGGTGCTCTATCCCCGGAAGACCGTGACCATCCTTGAAAAGAAGATCGACACCGTATTGACGAACTACCAACTGAGGATTCAGGATGTCTGGCGAACGGATGATAAACTCATTAATGAAGCGGTCCAAAAAAATATCCCTGTAGCC
>JADFNF010000151.1 GCA_022563485.1 Fidelibacterota bacterium
CCCAAGTGCGCCTAAGTCCATGTCCCCGGATGGCAGGGAGGCTCTGGGGATGAGGGTATCCGGCAGACGATGCCCCGCGCGTACGCAGAGGAATCTCTGGAACCTTGACCGTGAATGGGTGTTAACTTCGCAATCCATGCGATCCCTGGTTGCTAGCCTCACTCTCGGCGCCGTCCTGGTGTTCATCCTGGCCCCATCCGTCGTGGATGGGAAGGTCCACTGCCTGGGGCACCAAGCCACAGCTACGGTCACCAGTCCGGAGAAGACTGATGGCAGGCACGGTGTCCATCATGAGGATTGTTATTGGCTTAAGGATCAAAGTAACACTCGAGCCGTGCTGCTCCATGACACTACCCCGGTGAGCCTGACCTGCTACGCGCTCTGGGTGTCGCAGATCCCCGCAATTTTCCACCCTGTCGATTTGCCAGCCTTCTCAGGCCGCGCACCGCCGCAGCTTCCGTTGCGATCCCGGGTCTGATCCCGGCCTGCTAAACAGTTCGTCGTTTATCACGTACATCCAGGGGAGAATGCAATTGCCTACGATTTCAGGGCGGTTATCCTTGTTCATATTGCTAGTGTGGGGCACCCTCGCTACCCAGTTGGGGGGGCAGACCCGGTATGCCGACCTATCCCTGAGCAGTCTGTTCTCCAGCGGCTGGTCTTCGGCCGGAGCTGAGAACCTGCTTGTGTTGCAAGGAGGCGCACATGATCCCAACAAGCGGGGCTTTACGGTTCAAAATGTTGAACTTTCCTTGATGGGGGCGGTGGACCCGTTCCTGCGTGGCGAGGCCCACCTGATCTTCCAGATCGATGCGGAGGGCGAATCCATCTTTGAGTTGGAGGAGGCCTTTCTCACCACCCAGACCCTGGCCTATGGTCTGCAGGTGAAGGCCGGGACCTACTTCACCGAATTTGGCCGCCTCAACCCCCAGCACCCCCACAGTTGGTCTTACGTGGATCAGCCGGTGATCAACACCCGCCTGCTGGGCGGTGATGGCCTCCGGGGACCGGGGGTCCGGGTGGCGTGGCTCTCGCCGCTGCCGTGGTACGCCGAACTGTTTCTGGGCATTCAAAACGCCAACGGCGAGACGGCGGTGAGTTTTCTGAACAGCCCTGAGGAAGATCAATTTTTAGGCCGCCCTTTGGTGGATCGGGAACTAGGCTCTGTGGCCGATTTGCTCCGGTCGGCCCGGTGGCTCAACTCCTTTAACTTGGGTGAGGCGACCACTGTGAACCTCGGCGCCTCGGCCCTGTGGGGACCCAACGCCACCGGCGAGGGCGGCAAAACGAACATCTACGGCGGTGACATTTACCTGAAGTGGCAACCGCTGGCCAACGATCAGGGCTGGCCCTTCGTGGCGGTGCAGGGGGAGTTGATGCATCGAAACTATTTGGCGGCGGCCCACAATTCGGAGTTATTCATTGGCGTTGAGGAAAACCTCACCGATTTTGGTTGGTATGCCCAGCTGCAATGGGGTTTTAAGCGCGGTTGGGTGTCCGGCGTGCGGTATGAATCGGCCGCCGGGTCGGGCAAGGACGGCATCGATCCCCTGCGTGACCAGCGCACGCGGGTGGCAGGCAACCTGACGTACTACCCATCCGAATTTTCAAAGGTGCGACTGCAACTGAACCTGGATAGTGCGCGGTTTTTGGATCGGGGCAATGCTTGGGGTTTTTGGGTTCAGTATGAGTTTCTCCTTGGTCAGCACGCAGGACACAAATTTTAAGGAACGCTGATATGAAAGTTTTCAAGGTACGAGCCCTCCTGATGGGGATCGCGATTCTGCTGGCGGCCGGTCCCGCTGCCGGGAAAAAGCTGCAGATCGTCACCACGACCTCTGATCTGAAGGCGATTGCCGAGGCCGTGGGCGGCGCCTACGTGTCGGTGAACAGCATCAGCAGCGGGCGGCAGGACCCCCATTTCATCGCTGCCAAACCGAGCTATATGCTTAGGCTGCGCAAGGCCGACCTGTTCATCCGTATCGGCCTGGAATTGGAAAGGGGTTGGGAACGGCTGATCCTGGAGGGATCCCGCAACCGCTCCATCCTCCTCGGGAGCAAAGGGCACTTGGACGCCTCTGCCGGTGTACGGCGACTGGAAGTGCCCACCGGGGTGGTGGACCGGTCCATGGGAGATGTGCATCCGCTGGGCAATCCCCACTATTGGCTGGACCCCTACAATGCCCGCATCATCGCCGGCACGATCGCTCAGCGCCTGGGGGAGCTCGACCCCGAACATGAAGATGAGTATGTCCAGTTGGCGGCGTCGTTCAGCCGGCAAGTAGATACAGCCATGTTCGGCAGCGCCCTACAGGAGGGGGAGGATGCCGAACGCCTGTGGCAGCGTCAGCATGACGGGAACCTGGGGCCCGGGTTTGAGGGTCAGTCCGGCACCGGCGAGGCGCGGGGCTGGCAGGCCCAAATGGCACCCTTCCGAGGGGTGAAGGTGGTGACCTATCACCGTAGCTGGACCTATTTCCTGGATCGGTTCGGGCTGGTTTCCGCGGGCGAGCTGGAAGCCAAGCCCGGCATCTCACCCAGCCCGGGGCATCTGAAGAACCTCATCGAGACCATGCAGGCGCAACAGGTGCCGATCATTATCGTGGCCTCCTTTAAGGGGGATAAGGCGCCTAATCTGGTGGCATCCAAGACCGGCGCCACGGTGGTGAAAGTACCCTATTCCGTAGGCGGCAATGAACAGGCCAGCGATTATATCGCCATGATGGACCAACTGGTCACCCGAATTTCCACGGCGTTAACCCGATCATCACTCTAGGAGACCCCAATGATTGAGCTGCTTTTTTGGCCCTTCATGGCGGCCCTGGTGATCTCCACCATCCATGTTTACCTGGGGCTGCACGTGGTCACCCGGGGGGTTATCTTTGTCGATCTGGCCCTGGCCCAAGTTGCGGCGGTGGGAGCGACGGTCGCATTTCTCCTGGGCCTGGAGCCGGGGGGAATTCCGGCCTATCTTACAGCCCTTGCCTTTACCTTGCTGGGGGCGGTGCTGTTTACCCTCACCAGAGATAGAAAGACCCATATTCCTCAGGAGGCCATCATCGGCATCACCTATGTGGTGGCGGCCGCGGTCATGATTCTGCTATTGAGCAAAGCACCTGAAGGGGGCGAACATATCACCACCCTCATGGTCGGGAGTATCCTGTTCGTAACGCCGAAACTCGTCGGGTTTACCATGGCCCTCTATCTAGTCATCGGGGTCATCCTGTACCTTTTCCGGGAAAATTTCCTGGCCGCTTCAAGGCTGTATCAAGATCCGGAAGCCATGGACCGGTATCGCTGGTGGGACTTCCTGTTCTATGCCACATTCGGCTTTGTCGTCACCAGCGCTGTGCAGATCGTCGGTATACTGCTGGTCTTTTCTTACCTCATTATCCCGGCCGTAGCTGGGATGATGTTCTACCAGACTTGGCGGGCGCGACTCATTTTCGGCTGGATATTGAGCATTGCCGCCAATCTACTGGGGATGGCGGCGTCCATATGGCTCGACATTCCCACCGGCGCTTCCATCGTGGCCACCTTTGGCATGTTGCTGGTGCTGTTGGCGGTGGCCCGGTCAGCCTTGACGACCTGATGGGCCGGGATGGAGCGAGGGCTGGTGTCGAGTGTAGCACCAGGCGAACCACCCACCGCCGCCGCATTCCGTAGCCGGTGAAACTGGTTTGAATTCCCAGTGGTGGTTTGAAAGGTTTAAGGACCTGTACTCTGCCTTCACGAAGCTTGTAATATCTTTGATAGCGCCATTGAAGGCTGAAACCGGCATCGAAGATAAAAGCAGATGACAAAACAAAATGGGCTTAAAGTCGCTAATTAGAGGCTGGCCTGCTCACGGCTGGTTTGGTCTGGGGCTGGTAATCATTTTCTGGATACTGAACTGGTCACTCCCTGGTTTACGCTCGCATTGGGCCTTTTTCCCACTGTGGCTGGGGTACTCCCTGACAGTTGACGCATTAGTTTTTAGTCGTAAGGGTAGCTCAATGCTGACACGCAACCGGACGGCCTATGTGAAGTTATTTTTAGTTTCAGTCGTGTCCTGGTGGCTCTTTGAAATTATTAATTTTCGTACGCAAAACTGGTACTATGAGGGTCGACAATTCTTCAGTGATTTTCAATATTTTATGTTAGCCTCGCTTAGTTTTTCCACCGTCATGCCAGCTGTGTTCGGCACCGCAGAGTTAGTCAGCACATTCAACTGGCTTAAAAGAATTAGGCGTGGCCCGTTGATTCTCCCGACACGGGCAACGCTGTTTGGTTTCTTCGCCACCGGTTGGCTGATGTTATTTGGGCTACTGCTCTGGCCACGTTATTTTTTTCCATTTGTGTGGCTATCGGTTTATTTCATTTTAGAGCCGATTAACGTTTGGCTAAGGAATCCTTCGTTGATCAAGCACACTGCCAGGGGTGATTGGCGACCCGTATTGGCACTGTGGACTGGTTGCCTAATTTGTGGCTTTTTCTGGGAAATGTGGAATTTTTATTCTTACCCTAAGTGGGTATATCAAGTACCATTCATTGACTTTGTCCATATTTTTGAAATGCCATTACTAGGTTATTTTGGCTACTTACCATTTTCCTTAGAATTATTTGCTCTCTACCATTTGACTATGAGTTTGCTCAAGCAAAAAGGGGTTCATGATTTTATCCGTGTCTCCCCTGATGAAGCCTAGATACAATTTCAATTGATTCGAGCAAGGATTCTGACTCGATATACACGAATGCCAGGGATAAGAGGGTGAGCCAATGCAGTAACCGGCGTTGGCCGTGTTCCGTCATAGTGGCAAGTTAAGAAATCTGGCAATGGCCGCCAGGCGAATATCGGGCGGCGGTGGGTCTAGGGGACCTTGATGGAGAAGGTGTGGGTGTGGCCCCCGCTGTTGGAGCTGGTTTTGATGACCGTCTGGCCACTGGCCAAGGATTCAAAGTCACTCTTGCTCAGCATGATGGTGTGTGTATGGGAGCCAGTGCTGGTGATCGTCTTACCACTCCCGGGCGGGGTATCTACATCGTCCCGCAAGATGGTTATGTTGTGGGTGTGCCCCGCATTATTGGAGGAGGTGACCGTAAAACTGTTCGTGCTGCCGTTGCTCGTGCTCGAATCCTTAGATGTGCCGTAGGGGTTATCGCAACCGATTT
>JADFNF010000152.1 GCA_022563485.1 Fidelibacterota bacterium
ACCTGGGCGCAGGTCTGGATCAGGGCCTCGCAGATGACCGGGTTCACCTTCCCGGGCATGATGCTGGAACCGGGTTGGACAGGGGGCAGCTTCAACTCCCCCAGACCTGCCCGGGGGCCCGAACCCAGCCATCGGAGGTCGTTGGCGATTTTGCTCAGGCTGACGGCCACCGTTTTCAAGGCGCCGGAGACTTCCACCGCGCTGTCGATGGTGCCCTGGGCCTCGAAGTGATTGGGGGCTTCTATAAAGGTCAATCCGGAAAGGTTCGACAGCTCTTTGGCCATCCGGCTGCCAAACTCACGATGGGTGTTGATGCCGGTACCCACCGCCGTTCCACCAATGGCCAGCCGGTTGAGGGCCTGCCGGGCGTGATCCAGCCGACTCACGCCGTTTTTCACCATGGCCGCATAGCCGGAGAACTCCTGCCCCAGACGGATGGGCGTAGCGTCCTGGAGGTGGGTGCGGCCAATTTTGAGGATCTGATCGAAAGCCCGGGCCTTCTGATCCAGAGCCTGATGCAGGGCCTCAAGGGCCGGCAGGAGCCGGTTGGCCAGGGCCGCCGCGGCTGACACGTGAATGGCCGTGGGGATCACGTCGTTGCTGGACTGCCCCTGATTCACATGGTCATTGGGATGCACCGGCTTCCGGGTGCCGATTTTACCGCCTAATAGCTCGCTGGCCCGGTTGGCAACGACTTCATTGGCGTTCATATTACTGGAAGTACCGGAACCGGTTTGAAAGACGTCAATAGGGAATTGGTCGTCGAATTTGCCGTCCATGACTTCCTGGGCGGCTTGCATGATGGCCTCACCCCGTTCCTTGTCCAGGAGGCCAAGGTTATGGTTGACCTGGGCAGCGGCCCGCTTGATCATTCCCAGCGCCCGGATCATACCGGTGGGGATCGGCCGCCCGCTAACCGGGAAATTCTCTACGGCCCGCTGGGTTTGGGCGCCGTAGTAGGCCGTATCAGGGACGAGCATTTCACCCATCGAATCCTGCTCAACTCGGGTCCCCATATTGGTTCACCCTCCAGATGGTAGTGTGAAAGTCGGCTGGGAGAGTTGGTGACTAGCCACCTTCCCGTGGCGTCCCTTTACGCACCGGACGAGGCGGTACATTCAAAATCTCTTTCCGGTAGTAAGCAGCCAGGTGGTTCACGATGTCCCGCATGGAGACGAAGGCCACCGGCTTACGCTTACTGGCCACGATGGGCACATGGCGATAACCCCGGTCGTACATATGGTTCAAGGCATGGGCAATGGAATCATCCATGCGCAAGGTGTCAGGTCCTCGGGTCATATGTTCCCCTACCGTCGCCTTGGTGTAATCCAGCCCCTTACCCGCCACCCGGCGGACCACATCGCGCTCGGTGAAAATCCCTACCAGGCATTCATCTTCCTCCACCAGCAGGCAGCCCACTTTATTCTTTTTCATCAGGTTCAGGGCTTCATGAATGGTCGAGGATGCATGAACCAGCGACAATGGTTGAAGGTCGAGAGTACTGATGGGATCGTCCAGGTGAACAGCCGCAACCAATGTCGGTGCGTCCTGCTCACGCTCATCCATCTGCTGGAGTTCATCGTCTAGTCCTTCATACATACTAGGCTCCTTCCATGTCGTTAATTGACCGTCCAGGTATGACCGGCCCGAAGGAGGGCGTTGATATCCCCGGTGCCGAGTTTTTCCACAGCCTGCTTCATCTGGGCATGGACCTGTTGCTCATAGGATTCGAGATCCACCTGGTAAATGATCCCCAGAGGCGTTGGCAGATCGGGGCGGTATGTAAATTCGGAGAGGATCAGGGCCATCATTCGGTCGGTTTTGTCATGGACCAGTATATCGCCCACCGCGTATTGATCGCCGATTTCCACCACATGGGGTTGGTGCCCATCCAGGTGAATCCCCTTCTGCCGATGTTTGCCAAACAGCATGGGCTGTCCGTGCTCCAGGATCAACTTCTGGTCATCCCTGGTAGCCTTTTCGGTCACATCAGCGAAGGCCCCATCGTTGAAAATCAGACAGTTCTGGTAGATCTCCAGGAATGACGTGCCCCGGTGGTGGTAGGAGGCGGTAATCATATCCTGCAGGTGTTTGCCATCCACGTCAATCGTGCGAGCAATGAAAGTTGCCGCTGCGCCCAGAGCCACTGCCGGAGGGTTGAAAGGATGGTCCACCGACCCGAAAGGGGTCGACTTGGTGATCTTCCCCTTCTCGGAAGTCGGGGAATACTGCCCTTTGGTGAGACCGTAAATACGGTTGTTGAACAGCATGATGTTGATGTCCAGGTTCCGGCGCAACAGGTGGATAAGATGGTTGCCGCCGATACTCATGGCATCGCCATCCCCGGTCACCACCCACACGCTCAAGTCCGGATTGGCCAGCTTGACACCGGTAGCGATGGTCGTCCCCCGACCATGAATGGTATGAAAGCCATAGGTGTTCATATAGTAAGGGAAGCGGCTCGAGCAGCCGATGCCCGATATGAAGACGAATTCTTCCCGTTTACGTCCCAGTTCCGGCATCGTTTTCTGGGCTTGCGCCAGAACGGAATAGTCACCACACCCTGGGCACCACCGGACGGTCTGGTCCGAGGTGAAGTCCTTCCGG
Organism: Fidelibacterota bacterium; assembly: GCA_022563485.1. GTDB lineage: Bacteria > Fidelibacterota > Marinisomatia > SCGC-AAA003-L08 > TS1B11 > JADFNF01. The sequence continues at coordinate 2,608 of JADFNF010000152.1, forward strand.
GTAAGGGCGGGTGTGATTGCAGCGGTCGTCATGTCAGCCATCCTTTTTATCAGTTAATATCTGCCGTATATGCTGCTCAATTTCATGGCCCGTGAAGGGTTTACCCTGGACCTTGTTCAGCCCCTTGGCATCCACCAGGAACTCAGCACGAATAATCCGCACCAACTGTCCCATGTTGATCTCCGGGATCAGAATCCTGGGGAATCTCACCAGCACATCCCCCAGGTTCCGGGGAAAGGGATTGAGATGCCTCAGGTGCATTTGAGAGACGGCATAGCCCTGGGCCCTCAGTCGGTCAACAGCCGAGCGAATGGCGCCATAGGTGGAGCCCCAGCCCAGCACCAGCAGGTCGCCAGTCTCATCACCGTAGACCTCCGTTGGGGCGATATCCCCGGCCACTATATCGACTTTCCGCTGGCGTCGATGGGTCATCGCCTCATGGTTGATCGGGTCGTAATTTACATTGCCCGTCACGGCATCTTTCTCAAGGCCACCGATGCGATGCTCCAGACCGGGAGTCCCCGGAATGGCCCAGGGACGAGCCAGGGTGGACGGCTCTATCTCAAAGGAGTTGAAGGTATCCCCGCTGGCGGTGGCAAAGTGGTTTTCCATGGGTCGCAGTTTATCCAGATCGGGCAGGCGCCAGGGCTCGGACCCGTTCCCCAGGTAGCCATCCGTCAGCAGGATCACCGGCACCATAAACTTGGTGGCGATGCGGCAGGCTTCATAGGCCATGTCGAAGCAATCGGACGGGGAGGCGGCAGCCAGGACCACCAGGGGGGCTTCGCCGTTACGGCCGTACATCACCTGGAAAAGATCGGCCTGCTCGGTTTTCGTTGGGAGTCCGGTGCTGGGACCGCCCCGCTGGACGCAGATGATCACCAGGGGTAATTCGGTGGTGATGGCCAGGCCGATAGCCTCTGCCTTGAGCGCCATGCCGGGGCCGCTGGTGCCGGTGATGGCCAGGGCGCCGGCGAACGAGGCGCCGATGGCGGCGGTCACCGCAGCGATTTCATCTTCGGCCTGAAAGGTCAACACATCGAAATTCTTGTAGGTCGACATGGCGTGCAGGATATCGCTCGCCGGCGTAATGGGGTAACCGGCGTAGACGATACGCAGGCCGCTCTTCTGCCCGGCCGTAACCAATCCTAGGGCCAGGGCTTGGTTCCCCATGATATTGCGGTAGGTCCCCGGTGGCAAGGAGGCCTTGGGCACCATGTAGTGGGCCGGGAGCAGTTCGGTGGTTTCCCCGAAATGGTACCCCGTCTCCAGGGCCCGCAGATTGGCCTCGACGATCTCAGGCCGCTTCTTAAACTTGGCTGCGAGAAATTGTTGGGTGCTTTCAAGGGGGCGATCATACATCCAATAGAGCAGCCCGAGGGCAAACATATTGGTAGAGCGGGCCATCACTTTACCGGACAGGTTCAGTTCTTTCAGTGCGTTTTCCACCAGCCGGGTCATGTCGATGCTGATCAGGGTATAGTCATCGAGGCTGGCGTCGTCGAGGGGGTTCTGTTCCCATCCCGCCAGGGCCAGATTTTTCTTGTTGAAGTTGGCCTGGTTGACTACGATAGTCCCACCGGATCTCAGATCGGACAGGTGCACCTTCAGGGCCGCCGGATTCATGGCCACCAACACGTCCGGCTGATCGCCTGGCGTCAGGATATCTTTGCTACTGAACTGGAGTTGAAAGGAACTTACCCCCGCCAGGGAACCGGCTGGAGCCCGGATTTCGGCGGGATAATCGGGCAGGGTGGCCAGGTCGTTCCCGAAAATGGCTGTGGTCTCCGAAAACTGGCTGCCGGTCAGCTGCATACCATCGCCTGAATCGCCGGCGAACCGGATGGTCACCTGCTCAATCTGCTCAAGGGCCTTCTTGGAACCCTTTTTGAGTTCACTCATGATCTGTTTTCGCGCGCTCCAATTTACATTTACGGTTCCAGCCGACATAGGATGCCGCCACCCCATTCCAATGGCAAAGTTACTTCTATACCATAGAGGCTCGGTACGAATTTCAGGCCGTGACGCCTCATTTAGCCACTTGTTATGGCCACTGTCACCAGATTTACGTTTCCCTCATTTGATGGGTCAAATGCTCCCGCACGAGCAACCGAATTTTTGTTGCATGTACAAACGACTGAGCCAACCTCGCCATTGCTCAAGGTGAGCTTGCAAGTTCGGTCCTGCTGCATTGGCCCCGGTCCCGGGCCAATGCGCTGGAATCGCCTCACAATCCGTTGAAGTGAACTGGGCTGACTGGATCTCTATGGGTCACCGGTCAATCGAGGACAAGCGTCTAAAAAATAGCGACAGGGTGTTCATTGGTGCCCCTGCTGGCAGTCGAATCGATGCATCGGCGCAAAACGTAAAATCCCCTGCCTCTCCTCGAGAAACAGGGGCTAGCGTCGGTAGCGGTGGAGGGACTCGAACCCCCGACACGCGGATTATGATTCCGCATGACTCTCCTCGACAAACTGAAAACGATGACAGTAAAACCGTGCCAAAGGGTACCGCAGACCCCTCCAAAACCGGGGATGGGAAC
>JADFNF010000153.1 GCA_022563485.1 Fidelibacterota bacterium
GGGGGATCAGCAGCAGGTTCAGTCCCACGTTGGCCACGGCGCCGCTGCCCCGAAACAGCATGACCCAGGCCGTCCGTTGGGTCAGCATGATGCCGGGCAGCTGGAGGACATACAGGGCGTAAAAATAATAGGCCAGCAGGACCACCGGTACGATTCCGGTAGCGGACCAATATTCGGGTCCGAAGATGGTGATGGGGCCTATGGGCATGCGCACCAGGAGATCGATCCAGGCGCTGATGGTCAGCAGCACCCACCCCAGGCCCGCCAGCAGGTAGGTGGCGATACGGGCAAAGACGACCGGGGCGTCCGGCGCCTTGCCGCGCTGGAGGAAAAACGGCTGCCACCCCAGGCTGAACCCCCCGATGAGCAGTAGCATGAACAGACCCAGCTTGTAACCGGCGCTATAGAGTCCCACCGTTTCCATATCGGTAAGCCACCGCAGGAGGTAGCGGTCAGACAGTTCCATGATCATGGTGAACAGACCGGCCGGCAGGAAAGGGAGGCCGAACCGCAACAGTTGGCCCAGCGTGCCTTTCGAGAATGCCGCCAGCGACAGCTGCTTCCAAACTGTGGGCAGATTCACCACGAACAGCAGGGTGGAGGCCATGAGGTTGGAGAGCAATGCGCCGGTGATGCCCAGGTCGAGGACCGCCACCAGGATGATATTTCCGGTCATAATGGTGGCCACATTGAGTAGGCTCAAGCCCGCATAGCCCACCGCCCGGCCTCTGGCCCGGAGGACGATCATGGGATGGGCCCACAGGGCGTCCATCACGATGATGCCGATGAGGATCACCATCCAGTCGGGCCGGTTCACGCCGAGCAGCAGGGGGGCGAGGAACCGGCGTCCCAACAGGAAGGCCGATGCCAAAACGGCGATCACCCCCAGTTGGGTAAAATAGACCGTGGAGAACACCTCCCGTTGGCGATGGGGCGGCTCGCCGGTGTAAAATTTCAGCAGGGCGGTGTTGATGCCGAAATGAAAGATTACGAGGCTGAAGGCCGCGAAGGTGAAGGCCAGGGAGAGGACGCCGTAGTCGGCTGGCGACAGGGCGTTGGTGTACAGGGGCAGCAGGAGAAAGGATATGGCCCGGGTGCCCAGGTGTCCCACCACGTAGGCCATGGACTTGCGCCCCAGCTGGAAGATGTCGCCCCGTAGCGACAAGGCGTTGTCGTCCCCAGGTTCGGTGCCTGCTTTGGAATCGGTCATGGCAGCAGGGCAGGATGAAAGTTCGGGTGCATGGTCAAAGGATTGGGGCTGGTCTATCCCAACCGTTCCAACTCAACCGTCAAGGTATCGCGGAACATGCCGCTGGCGCCGAAGCTTTCCTTGAATCGGGCCAGGCCGAAATTAGGCACCATGTCAACGGTGAAAATACCGAAGTCCAGGTAGCTGAAGTCCCCCTGAATGGCCTGAACGATCAGCTCGTAGACCAGCAGGTTGACGGCCCGGTACTCCTGGTAGGTCTCGTCATGGCTGATATAAAATGCCAGGGTCACATCGTCACTGGCATCGAATCGGGTGATGCCCGCGATCATCCGGTCATCCCGGTAGGCGGCCAGTAAATGAATGGCGTTCGGGAAGAGGTCTACCAATCGGCGCAGCTCTTCCAGGGTATGCGTCGGCTGGACGCCATGTCGACGCTTGAGGTTATGCAAAAGGATATTATAAAAGGTGGCATAATCATCGCTCAGGCGCACCTGCACGCCCGATTGGATCGCCTTTTTTACGGCGCGCCGCGAGGCATCGGTGAACTTTGCCAGGTTATTTTCCGGTGTCTGTTCCAGGGACAGTAAACTTGACACGTCACGCCTTAGGTAGGTGAAACCGTGTTGCAGCAGGGCGAAGTCCAGGTAGTTGGAGAGACGGCGGTTGTAGATGGTCGGGGTCAGGGTGAGGGTAATGCGTTTAAACTGCTGCTCCCGGCCGTAGGTCAACAGGCTCTCCACCAGGTTATTGCTCTGCTGGAAGCTGAGGCCCACCGGGGTGATAAAACCACCGTAGGACGCGCCGGGATGGGATACCAGGTGCCGCTGACCCTCCACCGTCTTGACGGCAGCCGGGAATAGGGCCAGGGGACCCTTGCGTCCGGTAAAGACCAGCGAATGATCCTCGAAGCGTCCTGGGGGGTGATAGCTGAGAAACCGCCGCAGGTGAAACAGAGTTCCATTGTTGGCCTGCCGGGTGAAACGATCCCATTCCGCGTGAAAGGACGGCTGGTAAGGGGAAACGGTTATGGACATGATAGCAAGTTGCACCGAATTTATCGGTGCAGGCACGTAAGTGGAAGGGAAGAGTGGCGCGGGGAATAATCGGCTCAAACTCGCTCCGGCGAACGGGCCCCGCTCCATCCTTCCTCGTTGCCTTCGGGGATTTGAGGATTTAACCTCCGACGCGCTGTAATGGGCATTCTAACGGTTGAGTTTGCGAGGCAAAATAAAATAAGGATAGCAAGGATGGCAGCAGCTACAGGGAAGCAGAAACCAACGGACCGCATCGCCATCATCGGCGGCGGTAACATCGGATCGGCCATTGCCCGGGGGTTGGTGGGATCGGGCCGCTATCATCCCGGGCAGATCATCATCACCCGGCGGCAGGTGGAGCCGTTGGCCTCCCTCGCCGCCCAGGGGTTCCAGGTTCAGGCCGATAACCGCGCGGCCATCAGAGGAGCGGCGATTGTGATCATTGCCGTATTGCCCCAGCAACTGGTGGAAGTGCTGCACGAGATCGGTCCCCTTCTGCGGCCCGGTGAGCAGGTGCTGATCTCCATCGTGTCCGGCGTCAAAATCGAGGAGATCATCCGGCAGATCGGCCAGGCTGTGCCGGTCATCCGCGCCATGCCCAACACGGCCATCGAGCTGGGCGAGTCCATGACCTGCCTGGCCCATCCACCGGGGGCCCAGGACGCCCTGGCTGTGGCCGTGGCCCTGTTTGGCGTGGCGGGCAAGACCCTGGTCATCGCCGAGGAGCTCATGACGGCGGCTACGGCCCTGTGCGCCTGTGGCATCGCCTTTTTCCTGCGGGCCATCCGGGCCGCATCGCAGGGAGGCATCGAGATCGGTTTCCATCCCGAGCAGGCCCTGCTCATGGCCGCCCAGACCGCCAGGGGGGCCGCCACCCTGGTCCTCACCACCGCCGGTGACCACCATCACCCGGAGGCTGAAATCGACAAGGTGACTTCGCCCCAGGGGGCCACCATCTCCGGCCTGAACCAGATGGAGCACGAGGGCTTCAGCTCGGCCATGATCAAGGGCATCACCACCTCGGCGGACATGGTGGCCCGGCTCTATGCCGGGGAAAAGTAGGTACGGCGGGGTTACCGACCCTAAAAATTCACCACCGTCATGAGGTAGGCCCAGGTGGCGTTGTCTTCGCCTTGCCACGTCTTGACAAAGTCGCCGGGCCTGGGCGGCGGAAAAGGCGTGGCGCTGGTGGCAGGCGGTGCAGGCGCCGTTGCTGCAATCGGGGTTGATGCGGCCCATGCCCGATTTGGGCCAGCTCGTCGGTTTGAGGGTGCCGTCCCTGTTGACCTCCATCACCGCGCCGCGACACTGCTCGCAGCCGCTGACCGTGAGGGCCGAACCGCCGTAGAAATTCTTGTCCCCTTCGACAATGTCCGTCAGAAAATTATCCAGGGAACCGAGGATTAACCCGGCCTTGGAGTGGCGGCTGTCGTCAAACTCCCCGACTTCCTTGGGGTGACACCGGGCGCAGTCCTTCGGAAGGACGATAATGGAAATATTGAAGCCCTCATGGTCGAACAGGTCGGCGTCAGTTTTCTTGGTTTTATGGCACTCGTAGCAACCCACATTGGCCCGGAAATGTTTGGAAGCGCCCCACTCCTTGTAGATCGCGTAGGTCTCCTGCGCATGGCTGGGTAATACAGGCCTCGCTCTCCTCCGACAGAGCCGCAGGGATGGTGATCTGGGCGTGGGCGGTTGACAGGAAGACCCATCCCAGCAGGATTGTTAGAATGGCAAATCTACTGTTGCAGTGGTTATTATGCATGACCATCCCCTCTATTCGTTCTGCCTCCACCAGGTGTCTCCGCGACGCTCTTAGCTGCTAAGGTTCCCTGGGCGGGGGCAGGTAGCTGACAGTAAGGGTAAAACACGATCATGATATCCTAAATATACCTCAAAATATTTGTGAATAAAATTCCGGCATGCAGCCGGGATAACAATAAATTGTGAGGAATAGGGTATGGCAGGGGGACATTCTGTTATTCGCCACCACCGGTTACCCGTTTAACTTGCAGTTCATCAGTCGGAGGACAACCATGAATTTTGCTCTATCCAAACAAGTAATGTTGCTCGTGGCGCTGCTGCCGAGCCTGGTTGCCTTGATTTCGGCACAGCCGCAGGCGGAGGCCCCCATCAAACGCAGGCACGTGGCAGCCGCCGAACGCCTCATCGGGCTCAGTTTGACCCGGGCCGAGCGGGATTCCCTGCTTGACGATTTGCAAGACTACCGGTCCAACTATACTGCCCTGCGCAACCTGTCGCTGCCCAACAGCCTGCCGCTGTCCCTGTTGTTTAATCCCGTCCCGTTAGGCAAGACATTCGAGGTCGAACAGTTGCCGCTGGTCCTGTCGCCGGTGGAGGATCTGTCGGTACCGGATGACCTGGAAGCGTTGGCCTACTATTCGGTGGCCCAACTCGGGGAGCTGATCCGCACCCGCCGCATTACCGCCACTCAGCTGACCCGCATGTATCTTGAACGCTTGAAGCGCTACGGCCCCCGCCTCGAAGCGGTCGTTACCCTGACCGAAGAGCTGGCCCTGGAACAGGCCCACAGGGCCGATGAGGAAATCGCGGCCGGCCGATACCGGGGACCACTCCATGGCATTCCCTATGGGGCGAAAGACCTATTGGCGGTGAAAGGGTACCGGACCACCTGGGGTGCCAGGCCCTATCAGGATCAGGTCATCGATGAGGATGCGGCCGTGATTCAGCTCCTGGAGGCGGCCGGGGCCATCCTGGTGGCCAAGTTGACCCTGGGGGCGCTGGCTTGGGGTGATGTATGGTATGGGGGGCAAACGCGGAATCCCTGGAATCTGGAGCAGGGTTCCAGTGGGTCCTCGGCGGGGCCTGGCGCAGCGACGGCCGCGGGCTTGGTGGCCTTTGC
>JADFNF010000154.1 GCA_022563485.1 Fidelibacterota bacterium
TCGCAGCTGGGGGTACCGGCTCAAATTTCAAATAGCACTTACCACGCACAAGGGGAACTTTCCCATCTGGTTCTAATTCTACGTCCGAGTGAAGTTAGACATACTAAATGGATAAGGCTACCTTTTTATACGAATATTTATGTGAAGCGACCGTTTTTAAATGCACAAAGATGATGTCGTATCCAGTTGTGGACGGGAACGAGGCCCAAGGGCGACCGGCCCGGCCCCATCGGAGAATTCTTCCATCCGGCATACAGGTAAGGACTGGTCCGGTGTTAGGGTAGACAACTTTCCCGGTGGTGGTGCCCAACAGAGCATGGGCTAGCCCTGTCAGGTCCTTGGCCTCCAGGCGCAATCCACCAGCGTGAGGGATCGCGACTTGGAACAAGTTGGAGAAATCGGTGGTTGGAGACTATTTTATAGGGCGGCACGGTGGACCCGCAGCCATCACGATCCAATCGATAGGCTGCTTAAGTCCTTGCTCTGTAGAAGATTGGCCAGTTCGTGCCGTTTGGTTCGCATCCCCATTGCCAGTTCGGCTAGCGTTTGGTGTTGGAGCGTTTCCTGCACCAGGACTTTGATCCGCTTCCATTGGTTATGCAGGGGGCAACAAACGCTGTCCGAACAGATATCCAACCCGATGACACACATCTCATGCTCAGGGGGTGGCCCTTCAATAGCGTTCACCACCTGCAGCATAGTGATTTTATCAGCAGGACGGCCCAGCTCGATACCCCCATTGCGCCCCCGGTAACTCTTGATCAGGTGGTGATGGGTAAGGGTCTGAACCAGCTTGGCGAGGAAATGTTTGGGAATATCGTAAGTCTCGGCGATGGAACTAACCATCGCCAGATCTTTGCCCTCGTTCTCGGCCAGGTAGATCATGGCCTGGATGGCATATTCGGCTGATTTTGAGTATAGCATAATATTCAGATACGTTTATCGTAAATTAATTACATGTTTTGCATGAGGCAAACCTAAACTTGTTCATCCACTGCATTTTCTAATAGCCGACAATTCTGCATAAATTGAGGCAGGCGAAAATAATTATGAGGGTAACCCATATGGGTGTAATTTTTTTAGCAGATTCCGTCTGATCGCGTCAAGGGTATCATGAATATGAAGGTGCGGCAAATGGGTATGACAGTTCGCGGGTTGGACTATGCCAACATTTCCATCCTTCTGACCGATGAAGAAATTCTCGTGCAACACACGACTCGAGATTTTGTCGAGGCGGAGGTGCTGCCTGTCATCACAAAGCACCATCGGCAGGCCACTTTTCCCCACGAATTGGTTAGCGAGATGGCGGCCCTCGGCTTCCTGGGCAGCAACCTGCCGGCCCAATACGGCTGTGCCAACCTGAATAGCGTCGCCCATGGGCTGCTCTGTCAGGAGCTGGAGCGAGGGGACTCGGCGGTGCGCTCCTTCGTGTCGGTGCAGACCTCCTTAGCCATGTATCCCATTTATGCCTTGGGCAGTGAAGAGCAAAAACGTAAGTGGCTGCCGGCGATGGCCCGGGGTGAGGTCATTGGCTGCTTCGGACTGACCGAACCCGATGTGGGCTCAAACCCGCAGGCTATTAAAACCCGGGCGACCAAGACCGAACGGGGCTGGCGTCTGAGCGGTACCAAAATGTGGATCACCAACGGCTCCATCGCCGACATCGCTATTGTCTGGGCCAAGGACGATGGCGATATTATCAGGGGCTTCATCATCGAGAAAGGCTGGGATGGATTTTCAACGACGGACATGCATGGCAAGTTTTCCCTGAGAGCCTCGGTCACCTCGGAACTGATCTTCGATGAGGTCCACGTACCTGAGCAAAGCCAACTGCCGAAGGCCGAAGGGTTGGCCGGGCCGCTGCAATGCCTGAACCAGGCCCGGTATGGGATCGCCTGGGGATCCATCGGCGCGGCCATGGCCTGCTACGAAGCGGCCCTGAAATATGCGGGTGAAAGGATTCAGTTTGGTAAACCCATTGCCAGCTTTCAACTGACCCAGGAGAAGCTGGTGTGGATGCTGAGTGAGATCACCAAGGCCCAGCTCCTGGCCCTGCAATTGGGGCGGCTCAAGGACCGAGAACTGCTACGTCACCAGCTGGTGTCCCTGGCCAAACGCAACAACGTCTGGATGGCCAGGGAATGCGCCCGGCTATCCCGTGAAATCCACGGCGCCAACGGCATCATCGACGACTACCCCGTCATGCGCCATCTCATGAACCTGGAGAGCGTTTACACCTACGAGGGCACCCATGAGATGCATACCCTGATCATGGGGGAGGACATTACCGGCATATCCGCTTTTGAGTAAAGCGACGGCCCGGTCACCCGCAGCGCTCATGGATGAGGCGCAACCCGGTCACGGTGAGGTCGGCGTCATAGATCGATGGGCTGCGCAGCTCGCCGGCAATCAGGTCCCCCAGACCCCCGGTCAGCACCACAGTCAAATCTTGCCAGCCTCGCTCCTCCTTGATACGGGTGATCATGCCGTCGATCTGGTCCACGGCGCCAAAGACAATACCGGCCAAAAGATTGCTCTCAGTATCGCGCCCGATGACCGTTCTGGGCACGCGCAGCTCAACGGCTGAGAGTAGGGCCGCCCCCGCGAACAGTTGCTGAGCGCCGGTTTCCAACCCCGGCGCGATGGACCCGCCAATGAAATGGCCCCCTTCGTCAACCACATCGAAAGTGGTGGCCGTGCCCAGATCGACGATCACGCAGGGGCTGCCGTACAGCTCCCGGCCCGCCACGACGTTGCAGATCCGGTCGGCCCCCACTGTGTCGGGGTCCTTGACGTCCAGGTTGAGACCCAACGGCAGCTGGGCGTTCACCCGCAGGGGCGTCAGCTCCAGGTAGCGCCGGCACATGAGGGTCATGGCGCGTCCCACCACCGGCAGCACCGTGGAGAGGATCACACTGTCCACCGTGCCGATGTCGACCCGGGCCTGCTCGGCCAGCTGCTTTACGGCAATCCACCAGTCGTCGGCAGTGTTGGTCTTGTTGGTGTGGAGCCGCCAGCTCTTCAGCAACGCCTCACCGGAGAACAGGGCCACTACGACGTTGGTATTCCCTATATCAATGGCTAACAACATGTTATGGGCCTCCTTGTGCTGCCCGGCCACCGATGGGCCAAGCCAGTTCGCCGGCGGTTACCAACCGGAGCTCGTCCCCGATCTCGATCTCCCCCTGGCCGTCGCTGGTGAGGCCCCTGAACTGGCCCTCCACCCACTCCTCGCCATCGTGAAACCGCACCCCTTGGCCCAGGTGGGCGCACCGGTCCTGCCAGAGGGCCGTCACCGATGGGAGGTCGCCGGTGGTCAATGTCTCCAACCGGTTGAGCAGGCGGGCCAGCAGCAGTTCGCGCTGCACCGGCACCTGACGTATCTGGCGAACGGCAATGGCACCATGGCGGATTTCATTGGGAAAGTCGCCGGGCTGCTCGTTCACGTTCAGGCCGATGCCCAGGACCACAGCCGGGGCGCCCCCCACCAGGCGGCTTTCGATGAGGATGCCCCCCAGTTTGCGGCCCTCGGCCAGGATATCGTTGGGCCACTTGAGCAGGGCCGTGACCTCGTCGTCGGCCAGGGCATCCACCACGGCGACCCCCGCAGCCAGGGAGAGCAGCCCCAGCCGCCCCATGGGCAGGTCGGGGCGCAGCAGCACCGAGAAGGTGAGCCCCAGACCGGGAGCGGCGCTCCAGGTCCGGCCCCGGCGACCCCGGCCCACCCGCTGGTGATCGGTGATGACCAACTGACCCGGAGCGGCCTCGCCGTCCGCTAGCAGTTCCCACAGGTCGTCGTTCGTCGAATCGGTGAAGGGATAATAGGTGATCTCGCGCCCCAGGCGGCGGGTGGTGAGGTTGGCTTCGATGAGGTTGATGAACAGCATGGGCTAACCGGTCATGGGAGCGTGAAATTACGAACCGCTAAGGCCGCCATGGGGGGAAAGAGCTGGGAACCGTCGCTGCCCCACCCGGCATCGCGAACCCCCTTTCGGTGTGTGGCGCTCTCGCCCTCTTGTCACCCTGAGCTTGTCGAAGGGCCCCTCCTATGTCCGAGCAGCTCCCTCTCTACCGCAAGATCAAGGCAACCTTTTCGGTCCGCAGTGTGTCATACAGGTATGAGCAATCAGCGAGAACGGCGGCACCGCTGCCCGTACAAGGAGAGCTAACATGAGTATGATCCGTGACCCCTTCGTGACCAACTACCCCCTTCGCATCCGGGGGAGTTTCATCGCCGTGATCCTGGGGCTGACCCTGGTGGCCTTCGTCTTCCCCCGGTTCGCCAGTGTCCAGGGGGTCCAGCAGCTAGCCTTCGCCGAGCAGATCGAGACCTTCGACATTCCGGCCACCCAGCAGTTCACCGCGCCACCGCCCCTCAGCCGTCCCTCCATCCCCATCGAATCTGATGACGAGGATTTTGCCGAGGACATCACCATAGAGGAGACCGGCCTCGATGACTTTGCTTGGGACGCGCCTCCGCCCCCGCCCGAGAATGGTCCCACTGTGCGCTTTATCGCCTTCGAAGTGCCGCCCGAGCCCATTGGCGGGTACGGCGCTTTGCTGAAACGCCTGGTCTATCCCCGGGCCGCCGCTGCAATGGGGCTGGAAGGCACCGTTATCGTGCAGGCCTTCGTGGACAAGACTGGCAAAGTGACCCAGACCTTCGTCCTGGAGGGCTTGCCTGCCACCGGCCTGGACGAAGCCGCCGTCGCCGCCGTTAAACTGACCCTCTTCAAGCCCGCCCTGCAAAGGGATCTGCCCATCGGGGTCTGGATAACCTTCCCCATTCGCTTCCAGCTGACCGGCTAACCCGCCCCTCTGGGCGTAGCCCAATGGGCGAGCCTGAGCCGAGCCTGCCCTGAGCGTCACCCTGAGCTTGTCGAAGGGCGAAGGGAAGGGCCCAGCCTGTCATCGCGAACCCCCTCTTGGGGGTGTGGCGATCTCGTCAACCGCAGGCTAGGGCCTACGCCCGCTTCGGCTCCGCGCCCCTCTCTCGGGAGCGAGGGAGAAGA
>JADFNF010000155.1 GCA_022563485.1 Fidelibacterota bacterium
CACCTTCACGATAGGCCGTAAGAAATTTCAGCTGACCCGACAGTTTATAATTCAACGTTAACCCTGCGGCCGCAATCTGATCATTCGGCTCAGTCCAACCCGCGTCCCCAACCAGACTCGCTTCGTCCACAATATTTTCGCCCCCGGTGGCTATCAAGGCGTGCTCGCCCTCAAAGGGTTTGTGCATATCGGGTTCACCCGTATAAGTCAAGGTATGTAAAACGCGCAGATAGGATTTACCGGCATATACATGAATATAGATGGTAAAGGGGGCGGGATTGTTATCGTCCCGCGCGTATTGGTATTCGCCTTCGGATTTAATAATCATATGTAAGGGACCGGAACCTCTCTCGATCCAATTCCGATTGATGGTCGCCCTGGATTTGTCAAGGCCCATCCCATCCAGAATATCGAGGAATGAACCCCGCTCTTTAGGTCCCTCTGCAATGATGTCAGATTCCTCAAAGCCGTTGCCGTCCAGATCGAGATCAACCCTGTCGAGGAATCCATTCCCGCCTTTACCGATGCGCAGTCGCAATGGGCCGGTCGAAAGCATGAGATAACCGTTGGCGCGCATGTTATTGACTACCGTAATCCGGTCACCCTCATGAGCTGCTCGTACGACATCATCACCGTATTCGAGGATATAGTTATCCGAATCCTCGCAGAAGAAGAATACCCAGATCCACTTGATGCTGTTGTCCGCCGGCCCCCAGGTGGTGACTTCGGTTATCTGTGAGGGGATTTCATGGCCCCTGGCATTCAGGACACGAACATTATCCGGGGAGTGCAACACACCCCCTGTGGGAAGGGTATGCCAAATGTAAGGGGTGCGCCCTCAATAGGCTTTTCTACTTTTAGCGGGATCTGTTGATGTGGCGTTGCGCAGCCTGTCCAGGTAAAAAAATAGGCCAACAAAACCGGAAAGATCACCACTTTTGCGTAGCGGGAATATTTGAAGCCACTTAAAGGCATTTTAGCCTTTCTTGCCCTGTGGTGAAGCTGCGTTTTTCGCTCTGCTTTCGCTAAATCCTTCATGATACATCCTGCATGACTATCGTTCATCGTTATCAATATGATGTTGGTGTCTCTTTTTGGACTTTACACTGAATCTGTTTCTGAAACTTGAGGTCGGCCAATGTTAGTCCCGCTCATAACACAGGGCCGCAGCTCCCAGGATGGCAATATTCTCGAATTCGGATACCTCTATTCTCAGGCCCTTAATGGATTCGGGATAAGCAAATGATTGAATAGCCGACCACATGGACTCCTTAAAGAACCTGAACGCCGCCCTGACGGCACCCCCCAGGATGATCATTTCAGGGTCATAGGCATATAAAATGGTTTTTATCCCATTCCCCAGGTGATCACCATATTCGGAAAATATTTTCAAAGCAGCCTGATCCCCGTTCAGAGCTTGATGGAACAGCTGCTCACCGGTTTGGCCTTTGTGCAGGGTAAAGAACTGCCCGCAGCAGTAATGTTCATAGATGGTGTCGAGATAGGGGATCATGCCGAACTCACCCGCCCCGCAGTTCGCCCCGGCATATAACCGGTTATTCATAATGATCCCTGCGGCGAATCCCGTTCCAATGATGAGACCGATGATCGATTGGCAGTCTTGACCCTTGCCGAAAGTTTTCTCGCCCAGGGCAAAACAGTTGGCATCGTTGTTGACCTGCACGGGAACGGCATATTTCTCTTCCAACAATGACTTAAGGTGGACCTCTTTCCAAGAAGGAATATTCTGGACATCATAGACGATGCCTTTTTCAACATCGACCACACTGGGCACCCCGATGCCAATGCCATTGATCCCGCTGATCCCGATGCCCTCGATCAGTGCATGGATTTGCCCCATGACCTGGTCGACTGAGCCGCCGGCCTGAATCCTGATCGTGGCAGTTTCAGCGAGTCCCCCGGTACGTACCAGGCCAATTCGTGCATGGGTGCCCCCCAGGTCAATACCTATAAAATTCCCTTTGCGCATTTTATTTCATCTTGTCATCAGATACGGTATCGGATTACAGAAGTATCTACTCCAACCCCTGGGGACTTTTCCGGCCCAGTTCAAGGGTCTCGTTCTTGACGAGCGGTTTGGCCCAGATACCGATGCTGAAGATATAACCCAGCGTGATGAACAGGAACAGCATACCGGTGCGCAGGCCGAACAAATCGCCGAGACCACCGACGATCAGCGGCACAACCGCGCCGCCGGCGATAGCGGTAACTAGGATTCCTGAGAAACTGCCGTGGTACTCCTCGACGGAATTGAGGGCCAGGGAGAAAATAATCGGATACATCACGGAAGCGAAGAAACCGGTGAGCGGAAATGCTATAAGAGCGATTGGACCGGACATATACAGGGCCGCTAACAGGGTGACCATGGTACAGGCCGTAAAGGCTACGAGTACGATTTTGCTATCCATCAGTTTCAGCATGACCAGGCCCAGCAAGCCGCCGGCGGTCATCAGCCCCCAGAACCAGGACACTGTCCTAGCCCCCGTGGTCTGTGGGTCATAGCCATGGTATTTGTTCAGGAATTCGGACATCCAATTGGCAATACCCTGCTCCGTGCCCACATAGGTGAAGATGCCCAGGAAAAACAGAACGACGGTGGGATTTTTCAATAATTCCAGATGGGTCTCCCAGGCTCCTACTTTCTCATCTTCTTTACGTTCGACCTCCGGTATCCTTGAACCCAGCATCACAAAAACCATCAGGATAGAGATCACTGCGAAGAGCCAGTAAAGGGAAATCCAATGCAGATTTTCGGGCACAACCCGGGACAACAGGGTAATCAAGGCATTGGAATCCGGGGTGATAGTCTGCAGGTTCAGCACCAGATAGGAATACACCAGTGGGCTGATAAACGAAGCCAGGCCGAAAATGGTCTGTGCCACCGTGGCATTAAACGCAAAATGTTCCTTGCCACCGGCTTCCCTCAGCAGGGGGTTGATGGCTACCTGGAGCATGGCCATTCCGCTGCCAATGAGAAACAGGGAAATTATTGCGGACAGGTAATTGGGGAATAAGGCCAACAGCAGCGAACCGCTAAATGCTACACAAAACGCTCCAACCATGACCGGTTTCTCCTGATATTTTTCTATCAGGATTCCCGCCGGGATCGACATGAAACCGTAGGCAATAAAGAACGCAAAGGGAAGCAGAGCTACCAGGGTAAGATTCAGATCAAAATCATCAATGATGGCCGGTATGAGGGGCCCGATAATATTGGTCAGGAATGAGATGACAAAGAAGGTCAGAAATACGAGGGCGACGATATAATAATTTCTTCTCATCGGTTCATTCATCCTTCAATTGATCGCTCCATGTATCGAATTAGTCCGAAACCTTTAATCTACCTGGATTTATCCGCCAAAATAGGCGGCTACCCGTCTACCACAGCACTGCTCCACGTTGCCGTGGCTTGCTTTGTATACGGACTCAGTGATCCAGCTGCCACCCGGGTTCACCGGTCCATATCCGCGACTTCAGGCCTCTGATAGAATAGCACCGGCCAGGGCGGTACCACCTATCTTTGCCATCATCACGCTGGGACAGGACGACTGCGAAGTTATTTGCCAAGCATGGGGGACAGTTTGTTTATGCCGCCGTCGTCCGGGTGGGCGCCGATGCCGATAACCCGAATCCGGTTGTCGTCAGTCTCGCTTTTGGCAGGCACTACTGAGGGAATGCTGATTCGTATGATACTAAATACCGGTAGTTGTTCCAGCATGGTTAGCTTTCCCGAATTTTATATATTACAATACATATGCGCATCTGTTGACAGGGGTGCCGGTGGGCACTATCTACCTTCGCTGGCTACCGATGCCATCGGGAGGCCCCTTGTAATACCGGAAGTGTTCCAGCATGTCGCCTGTCCGAGCCCGATTCATCCGCTCCAGAAAGACTTTTCTATCGGCACGTTTAAGATCTTTGGGGTCGGGACCCATATATTTATTAAATGCCGCGCTGAACTGGCTGATATGCTTGGTCCTGGCTGCTATTTTCTGCTCGATGTACTTGCTGATATCAACTTCGGTGTTAGGTTCCGTGGAACTATAAAACATGTAGGCCTCGACCTGATGGGCTTCGAGACCCTCATGGATGATCTGCCCTGGGAAAAGTAGACGCCACTCGGCAGCGCGGGCAGCGTCAGCTGCCAGGTAGGACGCCGCCCGGTGATCGGCTTTATGCCAGCGCTGATAGCCGTACCCGGGTTCGAAGGCGAACAGCACATCCGGCTTAATTTTCCGATACCAGCGAACCAGCCGCTTGACCACTTCCTCTCGATCGGCGAACTCCACCATACCGTCGGTATATCCCAGATTAATATAGTGATCCTCAGGAATACCTAATTCTGCAAGTGCGGAGAGTTCCTCCTGGCGGCGGATCTTAGCCAGCCAGTCCCGTGTCATGTCGGGATCGCCGGTGCCCACGTTGCCCGTGGTTAGCAGAAGCACAAAGACCTCGTTGCCATTAGCACGAAGCATGGCCAGTGTGCCGTAGGAACCCGAGTCATCATCGGGATGAGCGCCAACCAATAGAATTGTTTTGCCCTTCCATTGCTCTACCGGCATTTCCGGTTGGGCGCGAACAAGGATGGGCAGGAGGGCCAGGAGCGTTGCCAGGAGAGTGATGGATCGCGGGGTACTCATAGTCATTTTTAATTCTCCCATTCAATGCGCCGGGGCCAGCCGACGGGTTGTGAGTTTGTTGTAGATGCATCCAGGGCTTCCATCGTTCAGTAATCTATGACGCTAGAAGCCCTGGCACTAGGGTTTAATATCGATACAGGCTAATAGCCTGGGTTCTGAGCCAGTCCTAGATCCACTTCCCGCTGGGGAATCGGGAACAGCATTTGATACGCCTCTGGTGGCGCATACCCTTCTGCCGTGATGTGAGCACGCATGACGTCCAGGGCCGTTCCGGATCGCAGCAGATCGT
>JADFNF010000011.1 GCA_022563485.1 Fidelibacterota bacterium
TCGTGGCAACATTCAGCGCCAGACGGAAAAGGGTCACCATCAACAGCAGGCTGGGAAATACGGAAAAGTCCAACGGCTTGAGGGTGTAGAGGGCGACAAAAAGAATGACCAACCCCCCCAGGATGCTCATGGCCAAGAAAACGTCCAGGAGGAAGGTGGGCAGGGGGACGAACATCACCCCCAGGATCATGATGACGACAGCGCCCATCCCGAAATCCGATAGTCTCAAACCGGGCATAAATATTCCCCTTCGTGGCTCCGCTTACGCCCTGGCAATTTTGCTGATGGCACTCTAGGTGTGGCCATACTCTTCCCAAAAGATTTCGGCCAAAATCTCTGCCACGGCTTTGTAGTAGAGATAAGGTATTTCATTACCCGATTCACAACTGTCGTACAGGGCCCGAGCCAGGGGCGGACTTTCCTTAATAGGCACGTTATGCTCACGGGCTACCTGTTTGATACGCTCAGCCACCTTCCGTTGGCCCTTGGCAACCATCAACGGAGCTTCGTTGTTCCCCTCATCATCATATTTCAAAGCCACCGCCACATGCGTCGGGTTGACGATCACCACCGTAGCATCTGCAACGGCACGCACCATCCGGTTGCGGCTCATTTCCCGCTGCATGGACTTTATGCGGGCGCGCATTTCCGGACTGCCCTCAGTCTGCTTGGTCTCTTCTTTTATCTCCTGCTTGGACATGCGCAGCTTCTTTTTATACTCCCAGCGCTGGTACATGAAATCAGCGATCGCCATGATCATGAACGCAATCCCTACATACAAACCGACCTTGAACAGGTCCGTAGCCAGGCTTCCGATAATCTGCAAGGGCGTCATATAGGTTAAAAATGGGTAATCCTTTACTCGTCCCGACATATAGACATAAATAATCGTGCCAATAAAGATGAGCTTGAGGAGGCCCTTGATTAGCTCCACCAGGCCCTTCGTCGAGAAAATTCTTTTCAGCCCGGATAAAGGATTCACTCGTTCCCATTTCGGTTCCAAGGCTTTGGTGGCAAAAATTACCCCTACCTGTAAATAATTCACGACTAGGGCCATGACCAATACCAACAGCAAGATTGGACCCATGATGGTCAGACTCCTGGCTGCCAGCCAACCTGTGAGAGCGGGCATATTTTGGGGAGTAATGTCCATGGACCCCAGCGAACGATATACGTCCGCAAGAACGTCTGCCATCCCGTTGAGAAAGGCCTCGCCGGTGAAATAGAACAGGGCAACAGATGAAAGTAATAGGACGGCGGAGGTCAGCTCGATGCTCTTGACCACATCCCCCTTGTCCCTAGCTTCCTGGAGGTGCTTCGGTGTAGCCTCTTCGGTGCGATCTTGTGCTGGCTGTTCGGCCATATTTTTACCTCATCGTGGCTAGCAGATCCACCAGGTATTCCTGGAAATCGGCAAACACGGTAGTAAACAGGGCCTGGAACAGTTGGAGTGTCACCACCAGGGAAAAGATCCCGACATATAATTTGAGCGGCAGGGCTACAAAAAATATCTGGAAGCGGGGCATGGCCCGGGACAGGATGGCCATACCCACATCCATCATGAGCGTGAGCATAAGAGCCGGGGCCGCCAGACGGAGAGCCAGCTGAAACATATCGGATGAGCCGGTGATCAAAAGACGGCCCGTGGCCGGACGCAGTTGGCCAACCCCCAGGGGAATGATCTGGAAGTTCTGAATCATCAAGCGAATCAAAAAATGGTGACCGTCCACCGCCAAGAACAGCAGGATGGCTAACAGGGCCCAGAATTGCCCTACCATCGACTGAGGCGCGCTGGTAACCGGATCAATCAAATCGGCCATGGCAAAACCCATCTGGCGCCCGGCAAAGGTGCCCGCCAGCGCAAAGGCCTCGAACATGAATTTGGACCCGAAGCCCACAACCAGCCCCAGTCCAAGTTCACGACCAACCGACAGGGTTAACTGCCCCAAGCCCCAATCAAGACCGAGGCCGTCAATCCCCGCCAGGGGCAGAATCATGAAACTTAGGACCAGCGTAATCATGATCTTAACCCGGCCTGTAATCGCGGGTGAACCAAAAAATGGAAAGGCATAGATCATGGCCGACAAGCGGATCAGGACCAGCATGAACGATACTCCCCATCCGGAGAGCAGATCCAGAAGCGTGAGATTCACTTGCCGAGTTGGGTGATCTGGTCAAAAACCAGTAGGCTGAACTGCATAGACAGGTCCAACATCCACGGAATGAGCATCAGGATGACCAGTCCAACCACGGCGATCTTCGGAATGAAGGTCAGCGTCACCTCCTGGATCGATGTCACGGCCTGAAAGAGCCCCACTATGACACCTACCAGCAGCGCGCTCCCGAGAATGGGTAGCAGAATATAGAGGACCGTAAACAGCATCCGGTGACTGATAAATACTACGAAGTCGGTAGTCATGTTATTGCAACCCGTTGATGATCGATTCCACCACCAGGTACCAACCGTCAACCAGGACAAAGAGGAGCACCTTAAACGGCATGGAAATCATGACCGGGGGCAGCATCATCATACCCATGGACATCAAAACGGCCGCCACCACCATATCGATCAGGAGCATAGGCAGATATAGCATGAAGCCGATTTGAAAGGCAATGCGCAGCTCGTTGATCATAAAGCCGGGAATCACTACTGCAAGGGAAAGGTCTTCAGGAGATTGGGCCTGTCCCTGAGTGAAATAATTGGCAAACAGTGCTAAGTCTTTCTCCCGTGTATGATTGAGCATGAAGGCCTTGATCGGTATGATGGCCCGTTTGAGAGCCTCCTGCTGCTCGATTTCATCATCCAGATAGGGCTGCAGGGCAGTGGTATTGACAGTCTCCAGGACCGGACTCATGATGAAGTAGGTCAGGAAGAGTGCCAGACTGATCAAAATCTGGTTGGAGGGGGTATTTTGGGTACCGATGGCCTGTCGAAGAAAATGAAAAATGACTACGATGCGGGTGAATGCCGTGGTCATAATGAGGATTGAGGGCGCCAGAGACAGGATGGTGATCAGGATGACGATCTGGATCGTGGTGCTGAGCTGCTCTGGGTCCGAAACCGAATCGATAGATAGATTTAATGAAGGAATGCTTGTCTGGCCGAAGGCGACCAGGGGGCCACCGAAAAGGACAAGGAAGCTGATGATCTTTGGCAGGTATTTTCTGTTCATGTTTTGGCTTCTACCGGAGTCTTTGCAAACTCCGAGCCAAACGGGTCCTCCTCTTCGGTAGTCAAATCAATTAAAAGTTGGATGGAATGATCAGTTATGCCCAATAGCAGTTCCTTTTCTCGCACCTTTACAATTGCGATGGACTGCTTGGCACTGAGGTACTTGCGCCCCAAAATGCGCATTTCCGATGACGAAGTCTGTCGCAGCCGATTGGCCCCAAAGCGTTTAAGTCCCCAGGCCCCGGCCACGATCGTGGCGATGATAAGGGCCGTTATGAGCACCGTCTTCCACAGCGCGGACACCAATTCTTCTTCCATGGGTCTCCGATCGGCCGGTTCTAGGGCCAGTTCGAGATCGTGCGCCTCGGTCGCTGGCGGTATGGGGGCCAGCTTAGACTTGATACTACGATTGTTCAGAATGATGCCAATGACGGCCAACAAGCTGAAGGCCGCAACGGCAATCAGGTTGGTCACTCTGCGTTTTGCAGGGAACCGCATCACCTTCCCAGGCTTTTGATCCGGTCTCGGGGCTCAAGCAGGTGGGTCAGGCGGACTCCAAAGTGGTCCTCAATGACCACCACTTCGCCCTCGGCCAACTTTTTGCCATTGATGAGAATGTCCACGGGCTCACCGGCCAACTTGTCCAGTTCGATCACTGACCCTTTCCCAAGTTTCAGGATTTCCTCCACGTACATGACTTTTCGACCCAGTTCAACGGTAATATCCAGTTCCACATCCAGCAGCATATCGATCTTGCGTACCTTACCATTGCTGGGCCCCGCATCCTCAAATTCCTCGAACTCGGCCGGACTGGCCTCTATGACAGCGTCCGAATCCCCGGCATCGCTAAATAGATCATCCATATCGTCGGCAGCTCCGAGGCCCGCTTCATCGACGACCAGGTCGGCAGCAAAATCTTCACCTACATCGACGGTCTCTTTGCCGGCTGCTTCTTTGCTCACGCTCTCCTCACCTGATGTTTCTTCGGCAGCTGTTTCACCCTCAGCAGCGGGCTGCGCGTCCCCCTTGATCACGTGGGTGACCAGATAATCCTGTTCCTCCTCACCCCGGGTGAAGTGGTAGCTCACCACGAGCCCTTCCTCCGGCAAGCCCAAATCTTCCGGCCCGGTCACCTCGGCCACCTCAACGTCCCCCGCAGTGAAAGCATGCTCTTCGCCATCTAGAGCAGCCTGGAGCTGCCCCAGAACCTGGGCCACCATCTCCTTTACGGCATCCAGGTGTTCAGCGCCTACTTCCTCCGGTGGTTCCTCACCCACCATCCAGCTGAAAATTAGTCCCGCCACGGACTTATCAAGAAGAAACTGATGCTCATAATCGCTATCGGTCGTACTACCTAGGGCGACTCGCACCAAGGGGAACTCATGGCTTGGCGCAAACTCGTCGGTAAGTGGTCCGGGCTCCTCCGCCTTGATGGTGATCTCGGCCTGAAGGGCCTGCTTCACCGCTTCACTCAGAGCCGACATCAGGGCATCGGCTGCCCCGCCGTATTTCTGATTTAACTGTTCGTATTCCATGATACATTATCCTTTTCAGAGACGTCAGTGATAAGAACTGCACGATATTTATCCTGTCGACCCACGATTCCTTTGAATGCAGGTGTCCCACGGACGTACACTGTGTTTTCCTGGTTAGGTTTTGAGTCCAAAATAAGGAGATCACCCACTTGCAGGTGGATGAAATCCTGGATCGTCATGGTCGCTTTGCCCAGGGATGCGCGAAGATCGCAGGTAATTTTATTTAAATGATCCTCCATCAAGCTTCGTTCT
The DNA here is from genome assembly GCA_022563485.1 of Fidelibacterota bacterium. Classification (GTDB taxonomy): domain Bacteria; phylum Fidelibacterota; class Marinisomatia; order SCGC-AAA003-L08; family TS1B11; genus JADFNF01. Next base: position 4,960 of record JADFNF010000011.1, read on the forward strand.
TCCGCGGAGGCCTCATTTATCCCGAATTGCAGTTTTTCCTGAACATCGGGTTGTCCGATCATATCAGACAGCCACCGGTAGGGATAACAAAAGTTCATCAGGGTTTTGTTATCGTGGATCTTGATCTGCAAAGAGACCACCACCACCGGCTCCGAGGACGGAACGATCTGAATGAATTCAGGATTACTCTCGAATCCAGTGATCTCGACCTGAATATCGGTTATCGGGCTCCAAACATTATTCATCTCGATGGCCGCTCGATCAATCACCTTGCGCATAATGCGCTGCTCGATGGCGGATATGGGGCGTGAAATAGCAGCCGAAAATCCGCCCTTACCACCAAAAAGTTTTTCCACGATGAAAATCACCAGACTAGGGCTGAGTTCAAGTATCGCCTCGCCCTCGGGATTTTTCATATTTATCACATACAAGCACCCCGGGGGCGCGATGGACATCACAAACTCAGAGTAGAGCAACTGGTCAATGGCCAGGAGCTCTATATCGACAATCATGCGCAGCTGAGCAGACAGGAAGACACTGAAGTTTCTAGAGAAGTTTTCATGGATATTCTCCAGAAGTCGCATCTGCTCCTTGGAAATAAGGTTGGGATGTTTGAAGTCGTAAAGCACTGCTCGCCGGGTTGGTCCGCCCTCTGCTCCCTCCACCCCGGTTGTATCCTCAGTAACGGTGGAGAGTAGTGCATCTATTTCGTCCTGAGTGAGAATCTTGCCCACATCATACCCCTTATTGAATGAGAAATCGTGTGAAGTAAGCCGTATCGACAGGTTCACCTTCGATGACCGAATTGATAATCGCTCGCATGGTGTCCCGCGCAGCATTGTGAAACTCTCGCGTACTCAATTCCTTGACCGTGCGTTCCACGAAAAACGCAATGAGGGCACCCCGTATCTGGTTTTCTTTCTCGACCAGCGCTTCTTTTGCTGATTCCGGAACTTGCATGTTGAGATCGAAGGTCACAAACTGTAGCCCTCTGGGTCCCGCCGCATTTACCGTTACCCCTTGAATCGCGTGGTCCACCATGGGCCCCTTCCACACTTTCTTTTTCGGCTTATTTATTTTTTGCTTAACCTGTAACATCTTTTCACCAATGGGAGTTGCCTTCAAAAGCGGTAAGATTACTTTTGCGGTCAGAAAGAACGCACCTACGCCCAACCCGATAACCACCATGACCAAGCCCGCCCACTTATAGAGGGGTGACAACGGCTTCGATTCTTGCTCTTCAGGTTCATCAGGCTCTTCAATATGTAGGCCACGATCTTCAATTTCAGTCATTGGCTTCTTTACTCCAAGTGATGTAGAGTTCCACGCGGCGGTTTTTTCGCCTGCCCTCCAGCGTGTCGTTGGATTCCAGGGGTGTGTATTCCCCACGACCCAGAGCTGCAAGCTGTTCCGGTGGTATCCCACGCTCTGCGAATAGTCGCACGACAATTACGGCCCTGGCAGTGGATAAGTCCCAGTTAGAGGGGAATTGAATAGTGCTAATAGGTTCGTTGTCGGTATGACCTTCCACATAGACCTTTTCGGTTCTGCCCCGGATCGAATTGGCAATGCCTTCCAGCACCCGTAGCGCCTGCGGTTTCAACTTGGCCTCGCCAGGTTCGAATAACAGTTCGTCACCCATACGAACGACAGCCTCACCGGGACCTACTATCTCTACGGAAGCTACATCCTGCAGGGCTTCTACCTGAAATATTTCAGCGATCATTTCAAGACTTTCGAGCATATCCAGTTGCTCCTGAGAGACGCCGGTTACCCCGATGGCAGGGGATTTCTCCCCAATAACCGAAATATTCTTCTCCAGGACCCCCAAAGCTCCCGCCAGGGATGCGGCTGCTTTGAGAAACTTCTGCTCGTTGATGGATGACATGGCAAACATCAAGATAAAAAATGTGAGTAGCAGGGTAACCATGTCCCCGTAAGTCGTCATCCAGAACGGAGCACTCGGCATCTCATCTGCTTCGGGCTCTTCAGCAGCCATTTTATTCTTCCTCTTCCCCTACAGGTTCTTCTTCTACGCGCCGGTCCCTGGGAGCCATATAGTTCATGAGCTTCCGTTCGAGATTTTTCGGGTGAACACCTTTTTGTATCGACAAGACACCCTCAATGATCATGCGTTTGGCCGTTACCTCCTGGGTCGATTTGTTTTTCAGTTTTCCCGCCATGGGAAGATAAACCAAATTACCCAGAACCGCACCATAAAATGTCGTGATCAGGGCAATGGCCATGGAAGGACCGATGGAGCTGGGATCGTCCAGGTTTTGGAGCATTTGCACCAGTCCGATCAGGGTTCCAATCATGCCGAAGGCAGGCGCATAAGATCCCAGTGCCGTAAAAATGCCCTGTCCAATTTTATGACGCTCCAAAAGAGACTGCACCTCGGTCTCCATGATATCACGGATCGTCTCTGGCTCGGTGCCATCTACGGCCATTTCCAGTCCGGACCTCATAAAGGGCTCTTCCACCTCCTTTAACGCACGATCCAACGCCAGTATCCCATCACGGCGAGCCAATTGTGACAGCTCCATAAACTTTTGAACAATTTCGACACCGACGGCCTTCTGATGGGTGAACGTTTTCGCCGCAACCTTCAGGGTGGGAAGGAACTGATCCATAGGGAAATTTACCAAGGTAGCTGCAATAGACCCCCCAAAAACTACCAGCATCGAGGGAACATCAACGAAGGCAAGAGCGCCTTGCCCGGTCAGAATGGTTCCGACGAGCACACCAAAGCCTGCCAGAATGCCCGCGATAGTGGCGATATCCAATAGAGCGCCTCCTCTTAATTAAGTTAAGTCCCGTCCGGTGGCCATCCCACAAGTTCGGGATGGCCACAACGACGGGTCTAAACCGACACGGTTAAACGACGATTATCGTTTCAACCTTAGGGTTTCTTCTAGAATCTGGTCGGCAGTGGTCACCACCCGGGCATTGGCCTGAAAGGCGCGCTGGGTGACAATCATATCGGTAAACTGCTTGACCAGGTCCACGTTCGACGTTTCCAACGACCCCGACAGGATGGACGAGGAGAATTGATCACCCGCTATCCCGATTATGGGACGGCCGGCGCTGGAGGTCACATCGAAGATCCCACCACCCGATCGAAACAGACCGACAGGGTTGGGAAACTCCGCCAGAGCGATCTGGGCCAGGGTAATGTTCTTCTCGTTGGAGAAAATACCCGTGAGGACGCCCGTGGTATCAATGGCGAACCGCAGGAGACTTCCCGTGGGCCGTCCATCTTGATCGCGGACGATCAGGGTGGGGTCTGAGGCAAACTGGGTCATCCCGGAAAACCCCACTCCGCCCTGGACATCCAGCTGGACCGTGAACTGGGAGCCGCCCGATCCAGGCTCAATAACAATCCCGGTAGCCGCGCCGTCCACATCGAAGGCAATGACCACTCCATTATTGTCGAACTGAATCGTACCACTGCCGCCATCTACGATGGTTTCTTCACCGCCTACAAAGGAAGCTGCCCAGGTCCACTGGTTCTCTACCTCTGTATTGGTAAAGGTAATGACCAGGTTGTGGGCATCACCCAGACTATCGAAGATGGCCACCGAGGTGCTCACTGTGCCGGTGAACCCGGTTACCGTCGTATCGATAGCAGACAAGGCGATGTCTGCGGCGCTACTCAGCGCAAGGGTAGTGTTCGAATCACCACCCACCACATCTGTAAGCGTGAGCTTCCCATCCACTATGGAAGCCACCGCAGTCCCGCCATAGGCGGCATTGATCACCGTAATAAGGTCATCGATGGTGGTCCCATCCGTGCTGTAGGTGAAGGTGGCGCTCACTGCCGTGCCATCGGGCAGCGTGCCGGCGATGTCGATGGTGTCCCCGGACACCAGGGGTGTGGTGGTCTGGGTTAGATCGTTTAGGTCGGCTGTTCCGGTGGCAAGACTCCCATCGGCAGACAGGGTCAACGCAATCCCCGCCGTCAGAACGTTCGCCCTCGGTGTCAAGGTGGCGTCCAGATTTCCCGACAGTGAGATCTGTTCGGTCTTCGCCGCCGGAGAGGACAGGTTCGAGTCCAGGAAGATTTCTGACAGCGGCGAGAAGACATTGATCACCCCGTTATCATCCGCTTGCCAACCCTGGACGGCCAATCCGTCCGGATTGACCAGGATGCCTTGGCCGTTGAAGAAGAAGTTCCCGGCGCGAGTGAACCGGTTCCGCTCGCCATCGCTCAGAACGAAGAACGAGTTGCCTTCGATGGCCAAGTCGGTGGCTGTACCGGTAAACTCCAGACTGCCCTGGGTGAAATCGAGCTCTGTGGAGCTGATGGTCATGCCCAGACCGATCTGCTTTTGGTTACCGAAGCCGCCGTCAAAGCCGCGGGATATTCCCGTCAGCGATTGGGACCGGGTATCGGCAAAGGTCACTCGGCTGCCTTTAAAGCCGATTGTTCGCACATTTGCGAGGTTGTTACCCAACACATCCAACTGGATCGTGAAGTTTTTCAACCCCGTCACTGCTGAAGCAAGAGATTTCAGCATTTTCTTTATCCCCTTATCGTTCAGGTTATGGCTGTGATCCTGCGTCAGTCGTTCGGCAGGATCAAGGCTTCCCTGAGCGCCTGTCCCGAACCTTCCCCGGAGGGGGTACCTTGGAACGGAACCGGCCATGCGGGGCCAGCCTTGCCGTGTATGTTCAGATCACACTATCGTCGCACTGTCAATCTGCGTGAACACATTATCAACAGATCCATCCCTGGCGATCGCAGTGATCACCTTCCTGCTTTTCACATTCACGATAAAAACCGTGTCATCCATGAGAACCAAGGTATTGACACTGCCTTTCCGATCAGCCAACTGGACCCCGTGGTCCAAGCGTTGCAGGTGGTCTGGCGATAGGGTGATATTCCGCTCATTCAACCGCGATTGGGCGTGGGCAGAGAACGCAACACCGACCGTCTTTTTGGACGGACCGGTTCCCTCGCTCTTGGTGGCCAGCTCACCGGCCAGCACCTTGGAGAAGGCAGTTTTTTTCTCAGCCCGGTCGACACTTTTCGTGCCCGACCCTGGCCCCCGTTGCGGTGGCCTGAGCGGTTGTAATCGGGTTCGGAGTTCCAGATCTTCAGGTCGCATGCCTACAGCTCCGGCATCTGGATGGAGATCACGTTGCCCAAGGGGAACAACATGTCTCCCACCATCAGCATGGCGACACCAGCCTCATAATTCACCCCGGTAATGATGCCAGAGGTGGTTGTGAGGGTATCGACAGCATTGCCTTCGCTATCGAAGGCGGCCACTTGGTAGCCGTAGGTGCCATCGTCCAGCTGGTCGCCGGAATCGTCGGCGCCGTCCCACTCGATAATCTGTACACCCCCGCCGAGACCTTCCTGCTGGATGGTCCGCACCTCGGTACCATTGCCATCGGTGATGGTAATGATAACCCGGTGGGCAGGAGCAGACAGCGAGAACCGGAGTGTGGAACTGCCATCATTCAATATCAGGCCCTCACCAATGGCTACGACCTCTTTGCCAATGAGGCCAGCTGCCATAGCGTTGGAAACTGCCTGAGTCGACAACAGCGAAGCAGCCAGATTTTGACCGATCTGCTGATCGATGCTCTGAAGGCTTTGCAAGCTGCTGAACTGGGCCATCTGGGCGGCAAAATCCTGGCTCTCCATGGGCGAGAGCGGATCCTGGTTTTCCAGCTGGACGATCAACAGAGTCAGAAAATCCGTTTGATCGAGTATCCCCGTATTGCGGGCAGGCGCCCCCTCAAGGAATAGCTGGGCACCGTTTGCACCCTGTACGACTTCTATCATTGATTCACTCCTATTCTTAGGCCACAAGGTCCAAGGTATTATAACCGTAGTCCTTGTAGACTTCATTAACAAATTCAGAGGGATCCTCATCGGACATCTCTGAAGGTAAGGTTGGGGTCTGGCGGGTATTCCCTCTTTCCAGGGAACCATTTTCCGAACCTGAGTACCCCACCTCGACGTTCACATTGGTAAAGTTCAGCCCCTGATGGGTCCACCCCTGCTCCAGGTTGGGAAGCGCCCGCTGCAACATGTGTTGCATAGCAGACGAATCTACCGTGATGTGCAGGGCGGTGCCGGCGGCGCCTTCGGTGAACGTAATACGCACGTTCCCCAGCGATCCACCATTAAAACTGAACATTTGACCATTTTGATCGCCATTGACAAAGCGATTGTACTGCAGCACCGTCAATCGGGCCAGTGAGGCTAGGTTGGCCGGTGCCGGAACAGTCGCCGGTGTCGGTAGAGGGAGGGTTATGGGAGCGGGGGCTTGATCCCCTGTATGCTCACCGTCGATCGTAACCCCAACGTTTATGGCTCTTAACAGGCCACTATCGTCTCCATCCTTAAGATGGAAGATATCTTGCGACCTGCTCACATGGGTGAGGCTGTTGGCAGGATTGGAACCGTTTCCCTTGACCTGGTCACTCGCAATGCCAGTGGAATGGCGTTGATTATCGGGCCGCCCCTCGGTTATCCGTGGACGGATCGATGGCCCCCTTACTGACTTCGAGCGATTCGTTCGTCCAGCTGTTCGAGTCTCCACGATCGGTATCTCTGGACGATCAGTTATCAGGGAAACCATGTGTTCCGGCTTCCCCCGGTTCAATGCGGGTCCAGCGGTTATATCGGCAGTTTCACCCCGGATCTCAACGACGTCGCCCTTGGCAGGCTGCACGTTGGACAGAACCGTCGCCTGTTGGCCCTTTGACCGGCGTATGACATTCACACGCCGTGTCGTCGGCACATTGATGCGGGTTTGCTGCCTGATCGAACGCTGGGCCATGAGCCGGACCTGGCCATCAGATGGTACTTTCCATGCAGGATAAGTACCACTGCGGTCAACACCGGCTGAGCGAGCCAGCTGGGAGTCGCCTGGATGACCAGACAAATGGGGGGTGACCGTCGAGACAACCACTTGTGGCCGTTGCCCCGGGGTAATGCCCCCACTCACTCCAGCTGTGGACGCCTTGGTGTCGGCGCCGGTTTGCTCACTCACAGCCTTGGGTGCTCTCAAATTCCGCACGTCAAGTCGCTTCCCCGCGGGAATCTCCACCTCAGGGAGCTTCCCAGCAGGGATGTTCACCTTGAGGACGTTGCCGTCAGGCAGTTTCCCAGCGGGAATCTCCACCTCAGGGAGCTTCCCAGCAGGGATGTTCGCCTTAAGGACGTTGCCGTCAGGGAGTTGCCCACCGGCAGACTGCACCTCATGGATATTTCCCTCATGGGAATTCCCAGCCACACGGCTTGTTCCGTTTGAACGCAAGCGTCCCCGAACGAGAGACGTGGACTGGGTGACTTGATCATGCCTGGAATCTTGCCCTCTCACGGGAGGGCCAGCACCAGAACCAGGTTGGTTGGAAGCCACCTTAGATGAACCTGCCGGGATCCCGCTCTCCGTCTGTACGAGGACTGGAGCATGAACTCCAATCTGAGCGGGCAGAGGAACAATGCCCTCCGGCCCCCCCGTAGTATTCGGGAGCAAGCTGGCCTCACCAAGCAATAAAGCCGGCGCCTTCGCCGTGCCTGGCTGCTGCTTAACCAAGGCTGTCCCCAAGAGTCGTGGCTTGCCACTTCCCTGAAGTTGACCCCGGTCAGCATTCGCCGATTGGTGAGTCACTTGTATGCCCAGACCAAGCCTTGACCCCCGCAGCTGCTTCAGCAAACCTCCGAACCGTAGCGGCCCTTTACCGGCCCCAGGAACGATGGCAAAAAGAGATCCGGCCAGCGAGGCTAACAGGCTTCGCTTGCCCTTGGTCATCCCTTTTCGTCCGATCAGCTGTAGGTGGTTCGCCTGGAAAACCTGGGCTCCACCACTGTTCATCATCAGCTTCCTTCTCGTTTGACGAGCCTGTTGGTCAGCTCCGCAGCGCGTTGAACGCCCAGGGCCGACAACAGGAACTTCCGTCGTTTGTTGGTGGTATGTTTGTAGATGTCCAGTACCACTTTGTCCCCCAGTTGAGAAACAATGGGCGACAATTCACTCACCGTCATGGTGGCAAAGGTTCTGGCCATCTGTTGAGCATTGACATCCACCTCACGCAGAGACACTATCTCTGCGTCTTGTACTTGCAGGCGGTCTTCGAGAGCCCTCACAGTGGCATCCTTGATAGTCAGGAGCTGTTCCAGGCTGTCAAACCCGACACTGACTGTCGCCAGGAGAGCCTTGAGGCTATCCAACTCAACCTTCAGCGGGTCCTGCTCTTGAACGGCCCCCTGCAATTCTGTACGTGGTACCATCTGAATCGTACCGTCATCCGCTACCACTTCAATGGTTTCACCTTCCGCCGCCACCTCATCCGCCTCGGTAAAAAAGAAAATGACACTGAACACCACGATGAGCAGCACAAAGAGCATCAGTGCTGCGGCTAGGCCCATAAATATTTTTTTCATGTCCGCCCCAAACCAGCTGCTCGCGAATGTTGGCGTGCGGCCATTTCGTTAAGCGCTTTCTGATCTTCGCGTTCACTCTCCAAATTGGCAACTTGCAAGTGGCGTTCTTTCAGCTTCTCCAGGGATTGCATTTCCATGGCTGACTTTTCCACCACTTGGCGCTGCTTATGTACGGCTTCTTCGGCAACCCGTACATCGTAAATCTCTCGGCGCAAATCCTCATTGAGCTGTTCGGTATACCAAGCCTGAATCTGCAAGTCCTGTGGGCGCAGCAACCGCACATCCCTCACAGCAGCGGGTTGGTCCACTGTAAGATGCCGACGTTTTTCATCTCGCGTTATCGCCAGCTGCCCGTTGCGCTTAAGGTGTTCATCTTCCCGGTCACGCAGGCTTATTGATTTTAGACGCAACATCAAGTCCTTCACTTCCAGCAGCCGTTCATGTCGAAATCGATTAGCCACGGGGCGCTCCCAACTGGTCGCACAACTGGGCCAGTTCATGTCTGGCCGATTCAAAATCTGACCGGAAGTCACCGTCCTGGCGCAGGTAAGCATTGATTATGTCAATGTTGGCGACGGCTTCGTCAATTTTTGGATTGCTGCCCGGGCTGTAGGCACCGATGTTGATGAGGTCCTCCGACTCCCGGTAGACGGAAAGCAGTTCCACGACCCGCTGGACATTCCCGACCTGGGTCTTATCGGTTATATCGTGACGAAGTCGGCTCACGCTCTGTAGGACATCCACAGCCGGGTAATGGCCACGATTGGCCATGGGGCGGGAGAGGACGATATGGCCATCCAATACGGATCGAGCCGCATCGGCGATAGGATCGTTGAGATCATCGCTCTCCACCAGCACCGAATAGAGACCGGTGATACTACTGTGAGAGTTGGTGCCCGCCCGTTCCAGTAGGCGTGGCAATAGTGCAAAGACCGAGGGAGTGTATCCCTTCGTAGTCGGTGGCTCACCGATGGCCAAACCGATTTCCCGTTGGGCCATGGCAACCCGGGTAAGAGAGTCCATAAGGAGCATGACATCTTTCCCCTCGTCCCTGAAATATTCCGCGATCGTCGTGGTCACCATGGCTGATTTCACCCGAATCTGGGCCGCCTGATCCGAAGTGGCTACTACCACCACCGAGCGCTTTAAGGCTTCCTCGCCCAGGTCCCGCTCGATAAATTCTCGGACTTCTCGCCCGCGTTCACCGATCAGGCCGATTACATTCACCGGGGCTGATGTGTGCCGGGCAATCATCCCGAGAAGGACGCTTTTACCGACCCCGCTACCGGAGAAAATCCCGATCCTTTGCCCCAGCCCGATCGTGAGTAAACCATCGATAGACCGAATGCCCGTGGTAAATGGTTCGGAGATCATTTTGCGGCTCATTGGATCGGGGGACGGGTTGTAAACCGAACGGTAACTGGTCGCCTGTATCGGGCCCTTGCCATCGATGGGGCGACCCATGCCATCGATAATTCGGCCGAGTAACTTCGGTCCAACTGGAATGGTAAGCGCCTTGGTGCCGAGGATGACACGGCTGCCGACAGCGACTCCCGTGGTGGCATCCAAAGGCATGAGCAGCATCTTGCCCTCGCGGAACCCCATCACCTCGGCGCGGATAGGCTTGCCCCCTTCTACCTCGATGGTGCAGAGGTCTCCCACCGAGCCGCGCGGGCAGGTGGCTTGCACCACCATTCCCACCAACTCGGTCACCCGCCCATCAATGCGGTAGGGTTCCAACGCCGCCAACTTTTTTGTCCGTTGGGCCAGCTTGGTGGACAGCGTATCAGCCAATGTCATGACAGCCCACTCTCGAGGAGGTCCAGCTGGTGCCTGTAGCGGCCATCAATGAGATGCTCCGGCGTCTCCACCAGACACTCTCCGGGCGCCAGGCTGTCATCAGCCACGAACCTGATTTTACCTGGGAAGGTCTCGGCCAAACCTTTAGTCACTTTCTTGGTTTGGACCAGGACCAGATTTTCCGGCGAGACATGGATCACCACGTCCCCGGCGTGTAGAACTTCTTTTAAAAAGGTTCGAATGGTTCCCAGCAGAGCCCCTTCCCGTACGGTATCGGGTAAGGACGAGGTTAATATTTTCTCAGCGATTTGAAAACTCATGCGCGTGATAGGCTCTTCCAACTGGGCCAGTTGTTCACTGAATTCTTTCTCCAGACGCTGCCCCAGCTCTTGGAACTGGAACCCATGAACCTCAAGCTGCTGACTATGTTTCTCTTGCTCGGCAGCCAAGCCATCTCGAAAGCCCACATTGTAGGACTGTTCACGTGCCTGCTGCAGATCCTCTTCCAACTGCTTTATTTGGTCCTGAAGCACTTCGCTCTCGGCAATCTCCAGCTCAGCAGTCAACCCTGCTGCAGCCTCAGCATCGCCCGGGCCCCGAATGCCGGATATAGGGCGTGGCAATTTGAACACCTGGAACGACATTACTCGATGATCTCCTCGGCGGATTCACCACGGGCGATAGTGATCTCGCCGGCTTCATCGAGGCGACGGACAATCTCCAGGATGGTTCCCTGGGCGTCTTCGACTTCCTTTACCCGGACGGGGCCTAGATATTCCAACTCATCCTTGAGCATACCACCGGCCCTTTCGGACATGTTGTTGTAAACCTTGGTTTGCAACTCCTCGCTGGTTGCTTTAAGCGCCAATGCCAAGGTTTTGGAATCCACCTCCTTGATAATCTTTTGGATACTTTCGTCCGCCAAGGTGGCGACATCCTCGAACAAGAACATGAGATTGGTAACTTCCATGGCCATTTCCGGGTCGCGCTCTCGCAGGTGCTCCAGAATGCTTTTCTCAGCGGCACGAGTGGCATTGTTAAGGATCTCCGCCACGGCCGGTGCGCCACCCGTACTACGCATATCAGCACCGAAGACACTGCCCAACTGCTCCCTCAAAACTTCTTCAATTTCCTTCACCATTTCCGGTGAGGTTTTTTCCATGATGGTCAGGCGATACGCAATCTCATTCTGCAGCTCTTCGGAAAGCTGCGAGAGAATGGAGGCGGCCTGTTTGGGTTTAAGATTGGCCAGGATCAGGGCGGCTGTTTGCGGGTGTTCATCCTGTAAGAAACTGAGCAGCTGTGCATCGTCCACGGTCTGCAGGAGAAAAAAGGCACTGACTTCGGTGGCCGCTTCGATGCGTTTGAGGAATTCTTCCGCCTTGCGCGCGCCCCAGGCCTTTTCCAACATCTCCTTGGCATAATCCATACCGCCCTGGGATACATACTGCTTGGCCGTCATCATCTGGTAGTATTCCTCGATGATTCTCGTAACCACATCAGAGGATACATCCTTTAGTTTGGTCACTTCGACAGAGATCTTTTCCACTTCTTCATCAGGCAGATGTTTCAGCAGCTGGGACGCAGATGTGATCCCGATGGCGATGAGCAGCACCGCCGCCTTGGAGAGGGGCGCCATATCCCCCTCTTTTTTATAAAGCCTACCCTTGGTAGTATCGGTCATGGCGACTACTCCGCCACTCCACTTGCAGTCCAAATGCGTAGCAACTGGGCCGCCCCTTCAGGATTCTCTTCGGCAAACTTTGTCACGTCCTGAGTCATGCGGTCCTGGGCCTCCAATTGGGCGCGGGCTTCCGGCGACAACTTCGACAGGAAGGTGTCGCTGACCATCTCTACCTCACCCCTGGCCTCTAGGGCCCCCTCGGCTCCCGGGATTGCCATTACTTCACCTGGTCCACCAACCAATACTCCGCGTGCAGCGGGCGCTGTCAACAATGCGGTGGATACGGTCTCCGCAGTGGAACGCAGCATCCTGAGCAAGATGAAAATAGTAATCATTAACGCCACACCGATCGCCCCGTTAGTGAGCAGGCGACGCCAGAAAGCACCACGCTCCAGGGCACTGATGGAGGCCAATTCAGCCATCTCATCTTTGCGATCAAACTTTAAATTCTGCACCTCAATCTGGTCACCCCGACTGGCATCGATTCCCAGGGCTGAAGAGACCAGGGCCGCCAACTGATCGAGCTCCGATTGGGGACGGGACTGGTAAACCAATTCCTCATCACCGTCGGCGTTCGTCTCTAACTGATAGCTCCCATCCACCAGAACCGCCACTGTCAAGCGCTGAAGATCCCCTGAGCTGGCCACAAAATATTCGACGGTTTTATCCAGCTCGTAGTTGGTCACCGTCTGCTGTGTACTGCGACTGGACGTATCGGTCCCGGTGAAGTTTTCAACGCTGATCTCCTCACTGAGAACAGCCGCCTCCTCGATCCCATAAAACGTTCGGGTCCGCTCCAACGTCTCAAAGTTGAGATCTACCGATACTCTGACGATAGATCGACCAGGTCCCAATACGTCATCGAGTAGATCCTGGACCTTTTTCTGAAATTCCACCTCCACATTCCGCCTGATCTCCCAGTTACGGCTACCGAGGGAAACGGCGCCTTTATCACGAAGGAAATCCGTCAGAAGTTTCCCGGTGGCATCGACAATACTGACATTCTCCACGAGCAGATCCGGGACGCTATTGGCCACCATGACGGCAATGCCCTGTATCTGCCTGGGTGTCATAAATGCAGTCGGCTTCAGGTGCAAAACAATAGAGGCCGACGCTCCACCCGGCTCTTCAAAAAACTTTTTCTCCGGTATAACCAGATGGACCCTGCTCACCCGCACCTCTGCCATCTGGTTGATGGTCTGGGTTAATTCCCCCTCAAGCGCCCGTTGGAAATTCACCCGCTGCATGAAAGTTGTCATCCCCATGCGCTGCTCATCGAAAAGTTCATAGCCGGTTACCGAACCGGTGGCCAGGCCCCCGGCGGCGAAAGCGAGACGATACTCAGAGACCTGATCGGCCCCTACGTAGATGGTCGTACCTCCCGCAGCCAATCGATAGGGTACCCCGTCATCAGTGAGGGTCGTCACCATTTGATTGGCGTCCTCGGGAGACAGGTCTCTATAAAGCAATGCGTACTCCGGTCGGTTTGCCCACAAAGCTAGCGCAATCAGCGCGCTAATCACCCCGATGGCGACGGTAAACAGCGCCACCCGTTGCGCAACACTGAACTGCTGAAGGAAGATTCTTATCTGCTGCATTAGTGGGGACATAATTTTCTACCCGGTCTCCATTGAGTTTAGATGTTCATCCGGTTGATTTCCTGATAGGCCTCCAGCATCTTGTTGCGAACTTCCAGCATGAGCTGAAAACTGATACTCGCTTCTTCCAGAGCAATCATGGCGTTGTGCAAATCGTTCGATTCCCCTGTGACCACTGCACTCACTTTCTCAGTAGCCACCGCCTGCTTCTCGTTGACGGCGTAGAACAGTTCTTTCAGCTGGTCACTGAATCGAACCTCACCGGTTTTCCCCGGCTCACCTATGGTCCGCGTAAGGTCGGTTTGGCCAGTAGGGGTGATTCGTGCTGGAATTCCTGGAATCTTCATATCATCCTCTCACGTCAAGAAAGTTTCCGATAACGGCCGGTCTGCGAGGCTGTTGCACACCGTATAAGCTAAACCCATTAGTCCCCTGATCATCGCCCGAATTATCGAAAAGTAAATCGATAATCTGTTTTTCACCAGGGGTCAAAAGACTGGGACCCTCACGCGTCTGAATGGCGTGGACCGGCTCAGCCGTCTCTTCCTGCGCTTCCTTCAGGCCGGGCATGGATTCTGTCCGCCCAGGCGCCGGCTGGTGCAACTGACGACTTTCCGGCAGGGCCGGGGACAGCTCCTGGAAGGGTGTGTTTTGAATTACCATTCGCAATTACTTACAAGTCTAGGGTTTTCCTGGCCATCTGTTTGGCCGCATTAAGCACCGAACTGTTGGCCTCATAAGACCGTGTCGCAGTGATCATATCCATCATTTCCTCCACAATGTTGATGGCCGGCATGCGGATGTAACCCTGGGCATTGGCCTTGGGATGGGACGGATCATAGATCGTCTTCTCATTGGGGCTCTCGATGGTCCGGGCCTTCGGCCACGCCTCACCGTACCACCGGGTACGTTCGCGAACCCCGCGCAGGTGCCCGCTGTCCGACCGCTTCAGGTCCAGGCGCCTACTCTTCAACATTGATCGGAACGGTTCCTTATACGGCTGGGGATGCACCGTCTTGCGGTGATAGATCGGCTCACCCTCGCCCGCCACCTGGTTGGCATTGGACACATTCTCAGAGACGGCCTCCAGCCGGGTTAATTCGCTGGTCAGTCCGCGGGCCACATGACCAAAAACATTAAATATACCTTGAATTTTCATGACTATCCTCTAAAATTTCTACCGGATGCGACCGGTAATACTCTGGGTCAGACCCGCGAACTTCCGCCGCAAAATTCGTGCCGAGAAGTCATAGCGAATCTGATTCTGGGCCAGGTCGGCCATCTCGCGGGTCAACTCCACAGGACCCTGCTCCCACTCGGGTGATAGCCTTTCCTCAGGGCCAGGAACAATATGGCGAAGATGCGTTGCCCTCAGTCCCGTCTGGCGCTGGGCCTGCGACAGTTCTTCCAGGAACCGGGTCGGTTTCCGTCGGTAGCCGGGTACATTCATATTGGCCACATTTTCCGCCAGATTCTGGTGATGCCGCATGAGCAGATCAAGGGACCGCTTCAACAGAACACTGGAGTCCGTATTGAAAATTTTCATCGAAATTGAGCCTCCTGCCTCACTGTGCTGTAAATAGGGACAAGAGTCATGCCAAACATGGCTAAAGTTGTATCGCTCGGATGAATCCTTGATCCGCGTGCAGGCACTGGCACCTTAAATGAACTTCTGCTCAGCTCATGGAAGGAGAAAAGTTTTCTTGGTATAGGACAATTTTTCCCTCCCGTAAGGCAGTCGGTCTATCCACGGGAAGAGCAGTTAAGGCGAGCTGTGACCATAACAGGCGGCCATTAACTTGCGGCCCGGGGCTAGGAACTGGAACTGTCGAGCCCATACAGCTTGAGCTTGTTTCGTAAGGTTTTCACGGAGATGTCCAGGATGCGAGCCGCTTGGGTGCGGTTTTGTCCAGTTTGCTCCAGGGTGATTAGTATGGCCTGTTTTTCTACCTCGGCGATGGTTGTGGCGCCATTGAAAAGGGGCTTGGCCGGGCCGTGGTCCTGAACTTCGGGAGGGAAAAAATGTTCAAGCTTAAGTTCCTGCAAACTACCGGCGAAGAGCACCGCCCGTTCAGTGTTATTTTTGACCTCGCGAATGTTGCCAGGCCAGTTATACCGTTCCAGACGACGGAGAGTATCCGCCGAGATTTCCTTTTTCGGCTGATTGTACTTCTCACAAAACAACGTCACGAAATGGTCTAAAAGCAGGGGTATGTCCTCGGCCCGCTCCCGGAGTGGGGGCACGTAGATGGGTACCACGTTCAGTCGGTAGAAGAGGTCCTCCCTGAAAGTCCCCGCGCTGATGAGCTCCTGGATATTGCGATTCGTGGTCGCCACAATGCGCACGTTAATATCGACAGGTTTGTGGCTGCCCACTTTATTAAGCCGCTGCTCCTGCAGTACTCTCAAGAGTTTCGCCTGCAAACCGGTGGAAATTTCGCTGATTTCATCGAGCAGGAGCGTCCCATTGTGGGCCTCCTCAAAAAGCCCCTTGGTGGTCTTGGTGGCACCGGTGAATGCGCCCTGGACATGTCCGAACAGGGTGCTTTCAATGAGATTTTCAGGAATAGCCGCACAGTTGGTCTGAAGAAACGGCTGATCCGCGCGGTTACTCCGTCTATGAAGGGCCACGGCAACCAGTTCTTTACCTGTACCGCTCTCCCCCTGGATAAAGACCGGTGCATCGCTATTGCTCACCATATCCACACGCTCTAAGACCCTGAGAAGCGCCGGGCTTTGCCCCACCATATCAGCGATAGCCTCCTGGGTCTTGAGCTGCTTCCTGAGCGTGCGGTTCTCCCTTCGGAGAGAGTGAATCTCAAAATAGCGCCGAAGCCGGGAATCGATCTCCGTGATCGAGAACGGCTTGGTCAGGTAATCGAAGGCGCCGTGCTTCATGGCCTCCACCGCTGTTTCTATCGTGCCATAGGCGGTGATGATGATGACCCCCGGCGGGTCCTTGAGCCGGCGAATATCCTGCAACAGTTCCAACCCATCCTTCTGGGGCATTTTCAGATCGGTGAGCACCAGGTCCGGCGGCATGGACTTTACCTGCGCCAGAGCCGCCACCCCATCCTCAGCGAGTCGAACCTGGTATCCCTTGCCCTCAAGGGTCTCCTGCAAGAACAGCCGGATATAATTGTCGTCGTCTACCACCAGAATGCTATAGGGTTTCATACACTATTCCTTCGCCCGCAACAGAGATTGTACCGCCGGGGCTTTAGATCGGCAGAGTGAGACCAACTTCCACGCCCCCCTCTTTACCTGCCTTGATGTCCGCCTGCCCACCCAGAACCCCGATGATCCGGCGCACTTCGACCAGTCCTAAACCAAGATGCCCTGATTTGGTGGTGTAAAATGGCGCCCACCAGTTCGACCCGTCCGACTTCCCCAGCCCG
>JADFNF010000156.1 GCA_022563485.1 Fidelibacterota bacterium
CGGCCGCCTCCTGCCCCGGTACGCATGGCCCAACCTGAAAATGATCGGTTGTTGGCTGGGAGGAAGCTGCGGCGTGCATGCGGAACGCCTTGGAGAACTGTACGGGCCGGACGTGCCGTTGCGGGACCTGGGCTTGCGAGCCAGCGAGGCGACCATGACCATCCCCTTCGACGATGGGACAGCGGCCGGGGTGCTGGCGCTGCACTCCAACTTCTATGAGTTCATCCCGGAGGAATCCATCGATGAGCAGGCGCCCCTTACCCTCCAGGCCCACGAGTTGGAGCGGGATCGGAACTATTATATTATACTCACGACCAAAGCGGGACTTTACCGCTATGATATCAACGACATTGTGAGGGTCGTGGGCACCTTCCAGCAGACGCCCGTGCTGAGTTTTGTCCGCAAAGGTCGGGATATGGCCAGTATTACCGGTGAAAAACTGCACGTCATGCAAATTACCTCCGCCATGGCCGCTGCCCAGCGCAAGTTGCCGCTGGAAATAACAGAGTTTCGCATGATACCGGATCTGAAGGCCAGCCGCTATGACCTGCTGCTGGAGCTGGCCGGCGCCGGTGAAACCAAGGAGCTGCTGAACTTTGTAGCACTGTTCGATAGTGAACTGGGCCGGGCCAATATCGAGTATGCGCAGAAGAGGGAGTCGGGCCGTTTAGGTGAACTGCACCTGCATCTCATGAACCAGGGCTGGTCTGAGCAACAATGGCGCGCCGATATCGCCAAGGGTAAGCGCGACTCACAGTACAAGTGGCCCTATATCCAGCTCGAGTGGAATGAAGACAGTCGCCGGGCAGTGTCCCGGCAATTCACTGCCGGCGAAATGCGAGACGATGCTGAGGGCTCCTAGCACGCCACGGAACCTGGATACCGGCTAGGGGCAGGGTGTGATCAAGCCGCCGCGGCGCTTGTAACCGGCGGCGCTCCACCCAGGCCACGGCATTGCCGGGCCCATTTTAACCGATGTTTCGCTTTATTGTCTGCACCTCATTCACCGGTCCAACTGCGCGACCGCGATGTTTTCACCGATTGCAAGGTGGGCGCCACTGTTGACGGCGGAAATAAATTCCGCTCTCAATTCCCTGTGGGTTTTACATTCCAGCAATCGAAAACCAGACTCATTGAGAAAAGGAGCCAACTGCTCGTTTCTTAACCCCCAGGTAAATTGTTCTCCTTTCACTTTTAACCACCAGTTTGTTATTAACGAGGCATTTTTAAATTGATAACTGCCGTCGGATCTTTCCTCCATATAGGTAAATATAAAACGCGATCCGAGACCACTATTATCCTTTATAAAGTTTAATATTTCTCGCACTTCCTTTTCGGCGAGATACATCAACAACCCTTCGGCAACAAAGGCTGACGATTTGTTTCTATCATAATGCTCATTACGCAAAAGTACTGCTTGCATCGTATCCTGAGTCAAGTCCAGGGGCAGTAAATAATGATTGTTAAATCGTTGATCAAGACCCTCTAACGCTTTTCTTTTCCAAACCTGGGTAGCGGGGTGGTCTATTTCAATGACGGTTAGATCGGGATATTCATTCGAAATCCTTAAACTGAGCGCATCAAAACCAGCTCCCACGACAATCAGTTGCTCGGCCCCCTTATTAATTGCTGCTCTCACAAATTTTTCAATGCATCGCTTTCTAACAACGAAATGAAGGTAGAAGCCGGGCATGGCTATTTTCTGCATTAGCGACGTTTTCGTTTTAAGCAGCCATCTTCCGACCCTGTTTTGTAGGGAAAACGGTCCCCTATTGATATGTTTCACCATTTCAAGATTTAAATTTCCCATTAGCTCCGAGACTTCAACAGACAACTGGGGGTGATTTGTCACCCACCATACGCCATTGGCAACGAATATCGCCGTAGAACTGGGTTTGTTTGCTTTCATTTATTGTGAGCGGCGTTTAGAAGTGCCCTGGTCAATAGATGGGAGAAGTTAGCATGTGTGCAATAAATGAATCATAGATTATCCTCCGCCCCAGACGGGTCTCAGCTCATGCGCCCTCCGTCATGAAACACAATAGGGGCAGAGTAACGGGGCAGGCCGCCGCCTTCGGCGGGGTTATAATTTGATCAACGGTGATCTATCCTGACCAGTTTGACGGTATCAGCGGAATGTTTCCGTTGCGGCCTGAATTAAACCTTGGATACGCAGAATGGACCACTTAGTTTTTAGCCCTAAATGTCCAATACGCTTTGAAGACCTGCAGTTTACTCCCTATTGAGCCGTTACATGACAATAGTGCCTCTGAGCTGATCGTGCCTGAGCATATGGAGTATCGACGGCACTACGCCTGAACCAGGATACAGGGCATAGATCAAGACTTGGTTCAGTATCACTCTCAATCGAATTTACTATGTTCATTCCCAGACCGAATTCCGGCAGTACGGCGACTACCTCTCTATTGAAGACTGACCTCGTATGAAAAACCGTTGGCTGTTGGTCCTAGCTTGCACTGTATCAGCTTGCAGTCTTGAACCGCGGGACAACGATCGACTCCCCATCTGGACGACAACTTTTGAAATTCCACTTATTCAGACCGAAATCTATCTCGATTCATTTATACGGGACTCGTTGATCAGTGAATATCCTACCGGTGAGAATGGTGATTCGATCTTTGTTTTTATTAAGACTGTGGCTCTTAAGCCGGTGGCAGTCGGTGACAGGCTGCAGATCAATTCGATCGAGGATAGTTTTGTTCAGTATGCCGCCCAAGTGACCGTTGACAGCTCTACTACCACATTTAATGTCGTCTATGATACGGTAGGAATGGATGATATTGGCGAATCCATCAATATTCGAGTCGGCCTGATAAGCCTTGACAACGTGGAATCGGAAGAGACTGATCCCTTCCCCTTCTCAGAAATAATGCCCCCTTCTCTGGTAACAGCTATTGAGAGCGCTATCGCTGCTACCGGAGACAGCAGTGCCAGTGTGGTGGTTGACACCGTCAGTCTGGTTCCGCAGCAGGACACCGTGGCCTTCAACTCTTTCAATTCTGTGGCAGTCAGCTCCGGGTTCCTGGATATAACGATTATAAATGAGCTGTTTATCCCTCTTGGAGCCCCTATTATTGTGGATGTGAAAACCATCTCCGGTAATTCGCTCTTTATGCTCACTTGGGATGCGGAAATTCCGGTGGGAGACTCCTCCACCAAGTCCCAGGACCTCGATAATATCACCCTTCCAGGGGACTTGCTGGTAGAAGTTTCGGGGATTTCGAACGGCTCCGGGGGTGATACCGTTTCGGTGACAAATGGTGATCTGAACACTTCTTTCAGGATCCGTCTTGAGGCCCGGGACCTTCAGGTTGTTCAAGCCGACGCTATTGTCCCCGAGCAGACTATAACCGATACTGGCATTATCGAGCTGGCGCCCTCCGAGACGTTGGTGGAAGAAGCAGTCCTGCTCAGCGGCAATCTGAATATTGCCCTTACCAATAACCTGCCTCTGACCGGGATTGCACGCATAACAATTCCCGACCTGTTTTATCAAACCAGGGATGCGGTGTTTCAACAGGATATCGACTTACTGACGGGCATGCCTACCATTACCGTCTCCGACTTGACCGGCTGGAGCATGACCATGGATTTGGCGGAACAGCAATTGGATTACAACACCATTATCTTCACCGACGATACCGATCCTGAGTACGTGATTTTGGAGCAATCCGATAGCGTGCAGCTGGACCTGACCATCACCAATATCTCATTCAGCCAAATCACCGGCCAGATCGAGCCCCAGACCACAATTGACAGCGGAACGATTGATATTAAATCTGATTCAAAGATCCAGACAGCGTTGATCTCAGAAGGGTATATGACCCTGGACATCAATAATCGGATCGGCGGCGTGGCGGATCTGCAACTTGCCATCCCGGGACTGGTCCGTGCGGGGACGTTTCTGGACACGGTGCTATTGATAGGGCCTGGGAATAATAGCCATCCAATCAACCTATCCGGTTATAATGTTGTTCCTGTGAGCCTGGATGACCAGCGCCTGACATACAACACCGTAACGGTCACCCGCATTGGCAATTACACCTACGATCTACTCGACTCCATCGAGGTAGTGGCAAATATGTCTGAATTGACCTTCGAGTCGCTGGTCGGCTATATCAGCCAGGATGATAATGTTGAAGAGGGCGTGATTGAGTTGGGGCAGGATACGAAGGTTGAGTCGGCCTTGATAGCTACGGGCGAAATGCGATTGACGATTCAAAATTTCATCGGACTGGAAGCGGATATAATCTTTGAGAGCGCCGACTTGACCCGCGGTGGGTCCAGCCTGATTGATTCATTCCATCTCAGTTCATCCCCCAAACCGGTGGTGGTCAGGATTGACCTTGCCGGTTATACCCTCAGCCTGCCGCTCGATGACCAGAGGATCCATTATACATCCACCATGAGGATCCCCAGTGATGAGTTGTTGTCTCTCACCCTTGAGGATTCAATTGCTATCGATGTTCTGATCGACACATTACGATTTACTTCGGTGACCGGTATCATCGATACGGTTGAGGTTGTGATCGATACGGTTGATCAGACCATCTCGACCCTACCTGAAGAGATGAGCGGTTTCAATTATACCCGAGTGGAAATATATATCGATTTTGATTCAGAAATTACCATCCCCGTATTCCTCGACCTTACTTTGGATGCCAGCAATATAGCTGGGGACCGGGCCAGGTCATCAGTGTCAAACTGGAATATTCTGGACAGCTCTCGGGTCATTATCCCCAAAGGCGCCGAGCTATTCAATATCCGGCCGAACCGGTTACTGGCATATGGAATTGCCCGTGCCGGGGGTACAAACGCTTACGGTACGGTGACTTCCGATCAGACTATCTCCGGGATAATGA
>JADFNF010000157.1 GCA_022563485.1 Fidelibacterota bacterium
AGTCCTTAGCTGTATGTCGGATGGAAGAATTTTCCGATGGGGCCGGGCCGGTCGCCATTGGGCCTCGTTCCCGTCCACACCCGGATACGACATCATCTTTGTGCATTTAAAAACGGTCGTTTCACATAAATATTCGTATAAAAAGGTAGCCTTATCCATTTAGCATGTCTAACTTCACTCGGACGTAGAATTAGAACCAGAGGGGAAAGCTCCCCTTGTGCTTGGTAAGTGCTATTTGAAATTTGAGCCGGTACCCCCAGCTGCGACCCGAGGATAGACCATCATTCGATTCTCCTCTCTCTCCTTCTCCAGATAAGGGTACCCACTCCCTGCTCCTTTCGTGGTGGTTTAGTTAGAAAGACGGCCTCTTTAGGCCGTCGCAAGGTGGTCGTTCAGGGTCTCGCAGGGTACCGGCTCAGCATTGTTCAGCCAAGCGGTTAGTTCGAACATGCTTGCCAGACACGGCTTCATACATCTCCTCTAAATGAAGCAGCCCTATCAGTATAGTGGAGTCGTGTCTGGCTTTTTTTTATTCAACTGGTCTCCTTTGAGGGCCAGCTCCCTATGTGAATATCCGGCCCCACCGCCGGTACCCCGACCACAGTCAACCTACCCTGACTAGGAAACCCTTTCAGGAAGATTGAAGGTTCGCCGATAGGCATTATCCAGACGATAGGCGTCATCCAAGACCTGGATGGTGTGGCGTACTCTGATGGTGCTCCCGGCCTCGCCCAGACCAGCCTGGAGCTGCATCTGGCACCCTGGATTGCCGGTAACCACCGCCTGGGGGGCCAGCGATTCGATCTGCACCATTTTCCGGGCCAGTACCTGGCGGGACATCTGGTTGTGTTCGATACTATACAGACCGGCGCTGCCACAGCATACCTCAGCCTCCGGCAAGGGGACCAGCCGTTCGCAGGCGGCTTCCAGGAGACGGTAGGGCGCATCCTGAACCCCCTGGGCATGATGGAGGTGACAGGGGGCGTCATAGGTGATTTTATCCGGCAGTTTTTGTCGTGGCGGCAAGATCAGGCGGGGGAAGAGCCATTGACTCACATCGACGATGGGAACTCCGCCCCCAGCTGGCCACAGGTGTGCCCCGAGTTGAGCACCACAACCGGCGGCATTGACCACGATGGCTTGGGCGTCCAGACCTTCGAATGCCCCCCGGTTTTGATTGAGGAGCCGGTTCCCCTCCTCCGCCCATCCGGCATGGGTATGGAGGGCGCCGCAACAGGTCTGGTCCTCCGGCAGCACCACGTCGAAGCCGTTCCACCTGAGGACCCGGCTTGTGGCCCGGTGGACATCGCTATACCAGTGATCCATCACGCAGCCGGTGAACAAGGCGACAGTCCCCTGCTGTTTGCCCTGGGGATGGGCGGCCGGTTGGCGCCGCTCCCCGGTCTGGCTGAACGGCGGTCCGGCCAACTTGGGCAGTCCGGCCAGTTGGAACCTCAAGGACGCGGGCCCCAGCCTGAGCCAGCGGACCAGGCGGTCCAGGCCGGTCATCTGGATGCCCTTCATCAGGGCCGTGAGCCAACCCAGGCGCCGCCGGTTAGTGAGCCACTTAAGGGTGAGCCGTTGGAAGGGGGATAGGGCTTGAACCGACGTCCGCTGGTAGCGACGGGTCTGTTCCAACAAGTGGCCGTATTGCACCCCGGAGGGACAGGCCGTCTGGCAGGCCATACAACCGAGGCACAGGTCGATGTGCTTAAAAGCGCCGGCGGGATCGTCCCAGGACTCGCGATCGATCGATTTCATGAGGGCCAGGCGACCGCGGGGGGAGTCGGCCTCTTTTCCGTTGACCAGGTAGGTTGGGCAACTCTCCAGGCACAGACCGCAATGGATACAGGCCTGGAGCAGACGAACATCCTCCTGGGAAAATATGTGGTGCTCGCCTACCAGGGGACCTCCGGCAGGGGACCAAATACACGGTCCGGGTCCAGGATCGACTTCACTCTAGCCATGATATGGCCCCCGGAGCGGTGACCCGCCGTCTCGGGAAGCTGGCCTGACCAACCAGGCAGGGGCTGCAGCCGCCCCCCCAGGCTTCGGATAGTGGCAAGTATCGTATCGAACCCGTCATGGCCATTATCAAATGATTCCCCGTCGTCGGGCTCAAGTTTCAGGTGCACGACCCCGGACGAGGGATAACAGGTCAGGTCAAATTCGTGCGCCTGCAAGGCGGTGATCAGCTCGGCAATCCGTGACGGGAGCACCTGCAGGCGGACGGTCGCTCTGGCGCCGTCGCAATGGGCTTCCCTGGGCAGGATGTCGCTCGGCATGATCTCCCCTTCACGAATACCGCTCACGGCCTGCGCCCAACCGGACACCGCTTCCGGTGGGAACCGGGTGAAGCCGTGCAACTGCCATTGTCCCTTGACCCGCGTCAATCGGAGACCCTCAAACGGCTCGCCTCGTCCCAAGGGATGGCTATGCTCGCGGGATCGCTGCCAGATGTTGATGAGGGGCTGGGAGGCGTCGGCCTGCCACCTGGCCACCGTAACCGGCCCGGGCAATGGCAGAAGTCGAAATGAGACTTCCACGATGGGCCCCAGACTGTCCCGGGCGCCGACATAGAGTGGCGCCAGCTGATACCCGGCCACGTTTTTCACCACCTTGGCCCCCGTAGTGACTTCCCGGCCCCGGTCATCCACCGCGGTGAGGCTCACGATCCAATCCCTGACAGTTCCGTAACGGTGGCTGAGCCAGCTCAGGGAATGATCAGCAGACAGGAAGTCCGCCAGGGAGAGCGCGTCGGCCTGGGCAGTGGGGGGCGGGACATCCAGGGGCAACCACAACTTTTCGCTCTCAGCCAGGCTCTTGATCTTACCTAGAGACAGCCCGGTTTCCACCGACAGCACCATATCCCGGGGGTGGAACAAGGTTACCTTATCGACCTGTGTGAGGTCCCAGCGATAGCCAGTTGAGGGGCCGCCTATGGACATGTGTTTCGTGCGGGCCTGGGTGATGAACGCTCCTACCTGGCTGCGCTCCTGAGGCCTTAAAGCACCGCCCGGTTTGGGCCAGGACAGGTCCTGTGCATGGGGCGCAGTGGGCGGCGTTGCCACGGTTAGATCCAGGCGCCCGGTGGCAGGGACCGAATCCCGCGGATTTCGCCACAGGTGGCCCCGGTGGGAAATATCTTGCCCGGATTCAGAAGATCGTCCCGATTCAGGCCCGATCTGAGCCGGCGCATATGGGCCAGATCATCCCGGGAGAACATGCGGTCGATCAATCCTCGTTTCTCGACACCGATACCGTGTTCGCCAGTGAGGGAGCCACCCAGCTCCAGACAGGCCATTAGGATATCTTCACTGCAGGCCATGGCCCGCTCTTTTCCCTGGGACTCATCGGGATCGAACAGGATGAGGGGATGGATGTTGCCGTCGCCCGCATGGCACAGGTTGGCAATGCGCAGATGATGTTTTTCGCCCAACCGGTAGATCGTCTGCAGGATGTCGGTGAGTTTGCTGCGGGGCACGACCCCGTCGTTGGTGTAGTAGGCCGGGGTGATGCTGCCCAGGGCTCCGGCGGCGTGTTTTCGGCCCAGCCATAACCGCTGGCGGTCGGCTTCGGTTTGGGCGGTATGGAACTCCACGGCCCCTTGTCCCCGGCACGCCTGGGCCACCGCCTCAGCTTCGCCCTTCACCGCACCCTCTTCCCCATCCACCTCGATGAGCAGCACGGCGGCCGCGTCGGTGGGGAAACCGGCTTTCAGACGGGTCTCCACGGCCTGGATGCACAGTTGATCGATGAGCTCCAGGGCTGCGGGCAACACACCGGCCTCCAGGATGGCCGACACCGAATCGGTGGCGTTGCCTACCGAGGAGTAAACCGCCAGCATGGTGGTGACGGAGGGCGCTACGGGCACCAGCCGAACGATAATTTCCGTGGCGATGGCGATGGTCCCCTCGGTCCCCACCAGAAAGGTGGAAAAATCCGGGCCGCTGCTCACGGGGAAGGGGCCCCCGAAGCTGGCGACTTCGCCATCGGAGAACACCACTGTCTGGCCCAGAATATGATTACTGGTGACGCCGTACTTGAGGGTGTGGGGTCCTCCGGCGTTCTCGGCCAGGTTGCCGCCGATGGTACAGGCCATCTGGCTGGAGGGGTCCGGGGCAAACTCCAGTCCCAACGGCCGGGTTTGCAGGCTCAGGTAATTGTTCACCACCCCCGGCTGTACCACGGCGTAGCGATCCTCAGGATGGATGGCGAGCAGCCGGTTCATGCGGCTCAGCTGCACGATGACGCCTCCGTCGCTGAGGGCGCCGCCGGACAGGCCGGTCCCGGCTCCCCGGGCCACGAACGGTACCCCCGCCGCCGTGCAGGCCTTGGCAATCTCGGAGCACTGTTGGGTAGAGACGGGATAGACCACGCAGGCGGGGCGAGCGGCGTGCAGCGTCAGCCCGTCGGATTCAAAGACCTGGAGATCGGCCCGGCCCGTATCCACATGGTCCCGGCCCACAATGCGGCGCAGCTGTTTCAATAGACGGGGCGGCAATGCCATAGGCGAATTTTCATCGGTAGGCGGTGAACTCAAAGGAAAAAGCGACGCGGAAAGAACCACATGAGGCGTCTGGGATCACGATATGAAGAAAAAAAGGGTCTCTAGATATGCCTGCTCAAGCTTTGGATGTACCGCAGGTCGATCTGTTCCTCGGCCTGCAGGTGCAGAACGACCGCAACAACGGGCTGGTCTGGACCAGTCCCGGCGCAGCCCAGGTGATGGCCCTGGCTGTGGGGGTGGCATTAAAGGCCGCCGTCCAGGGGCACCGCCAGCACCCCAGTGGTCACGGGCCTAGCCCCACCTCAGGGGCGGGGGACGCCGGGTCTCAGCCCTTGCCGGTTTCCTTTCGGAACTGGGCCACCGCC
>JADFNF010000158.1 GCA_022563485.1 Fidelibacterota bacterium
TTGAACACCCGCGACCCCAGTTGACTGACGGTGGTGATCCCGACAAGGCTGACATCGACTACCGTGATAAGGGCCAACGGCATGAGAGCGTACCACTTGCGGCGGCCGAAGACGACCACGCTATAGGTGACGGCCCCGGCCAGTCCCAGGGTCAGGAAACGGAAGGCCGGGTGGGTGGGATGAATCAGTCCCGTCCCGTGGAACAGCAGCCCCATGGCCAACGCGCCGGCAAAGCCCAGGACTAGGTAGGTCAGGGCCTGGGGGATGAGAGAGGAGCGGTCCGGCATAGGGGAAGTTACGGGGCTGGGAGTGACAGTTGGCAGTACCAGTTGGCACTGCCAACTTCTACTGCTCCTGCTTTCGTCTCCCGCCCATGAACGCCATCGTACGGAATCCACCTCTCAATTCTGCATTCCATCCGTGTTTGTGGCCGGTACCGGCTATCCACCATCCCGCGGTGTGGATGGAAGAAACAAGTTTATCCTATCCCGGGGTCAATGGCAATCCCATATCCCGGTGTTGGAATCAACCTGCCCCAGAGGTAAATTTTCCCGTCGTTAACGGGCCATGGAAGGTTCGTTTTTCACTAACTTGAAAATAATAGAATTATAGGATCAATGGACAGCACCCAAGACTTAAGCGAAATTAAGGGTCTAATCATGGATACGGTCCGTAAGGCCAACTCCGGCCATACGGGCGGTCCCCTGTCCTCCCTGGACTTTCTCGCCATCCTCTACCGCGACGTCCTGCGGTACGACCCTGATGATCCCGCCTGGTTCAACCGGGACCGCTTCGTCCTGTCGGCCGGGCATGAGTCGGTGCTGCTGTACACCATGCTGCACATGATCGGGTACCTGGAGTTGGAAGACCTGCAGCAGTTCCGTCAAATTGGCAGCCGGTCGCCGGGTCATCCGGAGTTGGGTCTGACACCGGGCGTGGAAGCGACCACCGGTCCTCTGGGTCAGGGGGTGGCCATGGCGGTGGGCATGGCTGTGGCTGAAGAGATGCTCCGGGCTCGCCTGGGAAGGGACATGGTGGACCATTTCACTTACTGCCTGTGCAGTGATGGCGATCTGCAGGAACCAGTGACATTGGGGGCGTCTGGATTGGCCGGTCACTGGCGCCTGGGGCGACTGATCATGTTTTACGATTCCAACCAGGTCCAGATCTCAGGCCGCACCGACCGGGCGGATTCCACGAAGTATGATCAAGTATTCAAGGGACTCGGCTGGCAGGTGTTGGACATCGATGGCCATGATCCTGTCGCCATCAAAGAGGCCATTGCCGCCGGTCAGGCCCACGATGACCAACCGACCCTCATCATCGGGCACACCATCATGGCCCACGGAGTCGCCACCATGGAAGGCTCTCATGAGACCCACGGCACGCCCCTGCCGCCGGAGGAAATCGCCGCCACCAAGTCCAAGTTGGGCCTTGATCCCGACGCCTACTTTCACTTGCCAACGAATACGTTAGAGGATTTTCGTCACCGGCAGACGGCGTTGCGTGAACAGGCGGCGAAATGGCAAGCCCTCCTTAAGGAGCGGCGGCAGGAGCCTGCATTCGATGCAACCTGGCGGGCTCATTTTGAATCGATAGACCTGGATGAGGTCACGTGGCCCGTCTTTGAACCGGGCGAAAGCATGGCGACCCGGAAGGCTTTCGGGCAAACCCTCGAAGCGGTAGCGGACGTGGTTCCGGCCTTGGTGGGCGGATCGGCAGACCTGGAGCCGTCGAACAACACGGCTGGCTTTGCCCGGCGCTATGGCGATTTTAGTGTCACGAACCGGTCGGGCCGGTCCCTGTCCTATGGCGTACGTGAGTTTCCTATGGGGGCCATCAATAACGGCATCGCCCTCCATGGCGGTTTGCGTCCTTTCGGGGCGACCTTCCTGGTATTCAGCGATTACGAACGCCCCTCCATCCGCCTCAGGGCCATTCAAAATCTTCCGGTGCTGGCCGTCTATACCCACGATTCAGTCTTCCTCGGAGAGGACGGCCCAACGCACCAACCGGTGGAGCAGACCATGGCCCTGCGGACGATCCCCAACCTGCTGGTATTTCGCCCTGCCGAGGGGGTGGAGACGGCGGTCTGTATGCGCGTGATCCTCCAGGAGACCGCCAGGCCGTCGGCCCTGCTGTTGACCCGTCAAAGTGTGCCGGTGCTCCCTCGAGAGTATCACGCCCTCGCTCAAGAGGGCGTCCCCCAGGGGGGGTATATTCTCAGGGATACCCCATCCCTGCCGGACATCATCATCTTTGCGACCGGCTCCGAAGTCATGATGGCCCTGGAAGTGAGTGAACTTTTAAGCGAATCGGCCGTTCGAGTGGTAAGCCTACCATGCTGGGAACTCTTCTTCGAGCAACCCGCAGATTATCAAAAACAAGTTTTAGGCCATGACGACAGTTTACGGGTTTCTCTCGAAGCGGGAACGACTCTGGGCTGGGAGCGGTTTACCGGCCGGCACGGCCTGACCATAGGTATTGATCGCTTTGGCGCTTCCGGGACGGGGAAAGACGTCGGTGCTGAAGTTGGGTTCACTGTCCATCATGTTGTCGAGCATATACGTAAAGCAGTCAGTGTTTTTCATCATTAGGATAGGATTATAGCGCCGTGGCAGAGAAAACAAAATTATGGTACTTGCAGAATTTCAACCTGTTTAAAGAGGTCGACGAGCAAACCCTCATGGAAATGGCGGTGAAGAGCCATATGAGCCGTTCTAAGAAGAAAGAAGTGATCTATTTTCCCGAGGAACCCTCCGACACGATCTATTTTCTCAAGGGCGGCAAAATCAAACTATCCCGTATTTCACCCGATGGGCAAACCACGACCCTGGCACTGCTGGGAGCTGGCGAAATATTTGGCGAGTCCGCCATTCTGGGTCAAGAGACACACGAGAACATCGCCGAAGTCGTAGAGGACGCCCTCATCTGTGCCATTGATAAGCGAGTCTTCCAGGAACTCCTGGAGAAAAGCAATATGCTCAATCGTAGCGTGAATACCCTTATCGGGGATCGCATTCGGAGCGTGGAGTCAAAAATTGAGGACCTGGTCTTTAAAGATGCCCACGAGAGAGTGGTGGATTTTTTGGCTCGCTATGTCAAGACCTTTGGCAAGCAGCTGGTGGATATTTGGGAGGTACGGCCTTTCCTGACTCATCAGGAAATAGCCGAGCTTACCGCCACCAGCAGGCAAACGGTAAATGCCATCTTAAACGAGTTGAAAAGTGAAGGGAAAATAGATTTCAGCCGCCAGTATCTGAGAGTTCCCGACCTGCAAGACCTGATGACCTGACACTCTTGTTTATGTCCGCTCCATGACAACACACCGGGCCTTTTTGAGCTACTTTCTCCCCCATGCAGCAGAGCCCCGAAGCCCCAATTCCCATTACCGTTACATTGATCGCGCGTAGCGATTGCTCTACCTGTCGCAATCTGCTTGAGGAGCTGGCACCCCTGCGAAATATGTCTTATATTCAGTTGAACGTGGTGAACGTAGATCAGGAGAAACTGCCACCCTATGCGCAAGGTACCATTGTGCCGGCAACTTACATAGGTGAAAAGTTGTGGCGTTTCGGGAAATATCCCAGGAAGGCGCTTGAGGAGCGTATACAGCGGGAGATCCTCATACCACACGTTGAGTAGCAAAACCAAATAAGAGGGACGCATTCATGGAATTTCTAAACCGATATAAGAGCGTAGTTCACTGGCTGCCAAGGCTATCGCTGGCCTCCATTTTCCTGTACCACGGTTTTACTAAGTTCCCCATGGCCTCAATGATGGCCGATATGATGGGTATGCCGGTATTCATGGTCTACATGTTGGCAATGATGGAGATTCTGATAGGCGTGTTCATCATTCTTGGTGCAATGGGCAGAGAAATCCTGACCAAAGTGGCTGGGCTGCTTATTGCCGTGATCATGCTCGGCGCGATTCTGATGATTCACATACATAATGGCTGGAACGGTGTATTGTTGGCAGAGCAAGGTGTTGAGCTCCAGCTGTTCATCCTCACCTCCGGCCTGTACTTCCTGGTAAAGGGCAACGACGTCAATTAGCTCTGTTGATGCCCGGTTTAGGGGGTGGAACGCTCTTTCCACCCCCCGAGCCCCCCTTCCCCTGCACAATTAATTATCACGGTTCTCCTGCTCGCGCGTCTGACTGCAACACGCCGTTATTCTAATTAGGTACGGCCAACTGGCCGCCACGTGATTAACTTTACCCCCACTCAACGAATATTATAATTGCGATTTGATTGCCGACCATCAATCAGCATCCAACGCCTGACTAACCAAGGAGCATAATGGCCAAGTGGAATCCAGTAACCTTTATTCAATCTGCCAAGGCGCACTGTCCGGCCCATGTGGTCAACGTGTTGGAGGAGCTGGTTAAATTTACCAGCGAGGAAGCTGACTTAGTGAGCTGGGGCCGGGGTGACGAAACCGGCATGGTGATCTTCAAGGCTCGCTCCGATGAAGGGCTCTTACCCCTTTTCAACCTGACGACGGATGGTCAGGTCAAGTTTTATATCAATTATCTACGCGAGAAACAGGTGGCCAAGGAGATCATTCGGGACTACCAGCTAAAGATGGAATCCACCTTCCTGCTCGAGTTGGATGCGGATGTGTACCCTCATGATATTGGTCATCCAGTGGACGATCTGTTCCATACCCATAACCAGATTGAGAAGTTTAAACATGCCATCCAGGGGGTCACCGCGCGTCTGCACCAGTAGGCCGGCATGGAATCGTGTCCTTCAGCGGTCACGGCAACCTCCCTGTAAGGCTGATCAGGCGTCTCCTCCCCCATATTCTCGCTATACCACCATTCAGTTTGCCGGCACACAGGCACTCGTGGGACTA
>JADFNF010000159.1 GCA_022563485.1 Fidelibacterota bacterium
TGATCACCGAACAAGGCGCTGCACCGGCGGCAATTCCGCTGCGCTCCATTGCCGCCGGTGAGCTTGGACGTTAGCTCACGGTTACTATTCCGAAAGCAGACCCCCCTCACCCCGTGCTCTGCATGGCCGCCGCCACACCGTTGATGCTCAAGAACAGGGCCTGCCGCAGCGGTTCCCGCTCCTTTTTCGTGGCCTGGCTCCAGCGCCGCAGCAGCTCCACCTGTTGGAGGTTGAGCACGTCCGTATAGGGGTTGCGCAGGGCAATGGATTTTTGGATCACCGGGTTGTGGCCCAGCAGGCTGTCCCGGCCGGTGATCTTCAAAATGGCCTGCCGGGTCCGTTCAAACTCGTCGGCGATCTCCCGGTCGAAGCCTTCGCCGGAGGACAGCCGGGCATAGAATCGGGCCGTCGCCAGCTGGGCCCGGGCCATTTCCAGCTGGGCGTTATCGATGGCCGCGTGAAAGAAATACCACTCCTTATACAGCTTGCACAGCTGATCCAGGTTCCCCCGGTCCTCCTGGATCACGGCTTCCAGGGCAGTGCCCAGGCCGTACCACCCCGGGACGTTGTAGCGCGTCTGGGTCCAGGCGAACACCCAGGGGATGGCCCGCAGGCTGTTGAAGTCCACCTTGCTCCCCGATTTCCGGGACACCGGCCGCGAGGCCAGGGGCAGGCGGCTGATGTGCTCGATGGGCGTGATCTCGGTGTACCATTTCCAGAACCCCTTATGGTCCACCAATCCCCGGTAGGCCGTCATGGACCGCCCCGACAGGTCGCTCATCAATCTGCGGGCTTCATCGGTGGCCGACCCGGCCCGGTCCTGGTTCACCGCCACGTGGATCGGGGTCGCCAGCAGCATGGCGTGGACGATCTGCTCCAGGTGCCGCCGGGCCAGGGCGGGCATGGCGTAGCGGAAGGAGATGATCTCCCCCTGCTCGGTGAACCGGATGCGCCCGTTTTGGCACTGGGGGGGCAGACCCAGAATGGCCTGGTTCGCCCGGCCCCCGCCCCGGCTCACGCTCCCCCCCCGGCCGTGGAACAGCCGTAGGTCGATGCCCTGTTCCTGGCTGATATTGGCCAGCCGCTCCTGGGCCTGGTACAACGCCCAGTTGGCCATCCAGTAGCCCCCGTCCTTGTTGCTGTCCGAATAGCCCAGCATGATTTCCTGGAACCGCCCCCGGGCCTCCAGCTGCAGCCGGTAGATCGGGTTGTCGAACAGCCCCCCCAGGAGCTCGTCCACCCGCCCCAGGTCCTCGATGGTCTCAAACAGCGGCACCACGTCCAGGGTCGATTCAGCCCGCCCGTCATGGACCCGCCACAGGCCCACCTCCTTGGCCAGCAGCAATACTTCCAGAATATCGCTCACCTCGTGGGTCATGCTCACGATGTAGCTCTTCAGGCTGTCCCCATCGCGCTCCACGGCCTCCTTGATCACCTGGAAAGTCTCCAGGGCCTGCCGGGTCGCCTCGGACAGTTGGGCCTCGGGCGGCAGCAGGGGCCGGAGCTTCCGGCATTCGGTGGTGAGCAGGGCCAGCCGCTCCGCCTCGGGCAGTTCATCGTAATGCTCGGTCACACCCGCCAGCCTGAGCAGCTCGTCCACCGCCTGCTCGTGGATGTCACTGTGCTGCCGCACGTCCAGGGTGGCCATATGGAAGCCGAAGGTCCGCGCTTGCACCAGCAGGTCGCCCAACTGCCCCCCAACGGCCGTCGGCGCCAACCGGCTCTCCCGGAGGCTCCGGGCCATGAGTTCCAGGTCCGCCACATAGCGGTCCTTGTTGTAATCCACCCCCGGTTCAGGGTGCTTTGAACGGTTGCCATTCGCCTGATACGTCTCCTGCGCCAACAGCAGCCGTAACCGCTCGATCATGGCGGTGAGTTTGACCCGGTAAGGCTCGTGCGTGTACCGCCGGACCAGCTCCGGGTCCAGCTCCATTTCCCGCCGATCCTCCTCGATGGAGCGAGTCAGTTCCCCGGGAATCGACACCTGCCGATCGGAGATGCTAAGCTCCTGGCGCGCCCCCTCAAGCCCCGCAATATGGAGCCTTAGGGCCGCCTCCCGGTGGGTACGGAGTGTATAGCGGATCATCTCAGGGGTCACGTTGGGGTTGCCGTCCTGGTCACCCCCGATCCAGGACCGGTAACGCAGCACTACCGGGAGTTCCGGGGCCTCGCCGTAAGCGGTCGCCAGGGCCTTCTGCAGGTCCTGGTAGATGCGGGGGATCGTTTCCCAGATGGTCGTGCTGAGGAAGTACAGGCCGTTATTGATCTCATCAGTGACCTGGAGGCGTTCGCTGCGCACATCATCGGTGGCCATGAGGAGCGTGATCTGCTGATAGATCTCCTGAGTGACCGATTCCTTCTCGGTGATGGGCAGGTCCTCACGGCTCAGCCGGGCCAGCAGCTGGGCGATGCGCTGCTGCTTGGACAGGACGCTGCGGCGGCGGGCTTCGGTGGGATGGGCGGTGAGCGTGGGCTGAATATCGAGCCGCTCCAGGAGATTCATGACCTGCTCGAGAGTATACCCCTTCTGTTTGAGTAGGTGCACCCCCTCGGCGATGGATTCCGCCCGGGGTGTATCCGCCGTGGCCTGTCGCTCCCGTTCCTCATTGATGCGAGCAATCTCGAGCTGCTCAGCCTTGTTCACCAGGTGGAAATAGGCGGTGTTGGCCCGCAGCACCCAAAGGATTTCCTCGTGCTTCAGGGTTTTGATGCGCCGGGCCATCTGTTCCCTGAGCTGACCATTGCCGGGCCGGGCGGCCTGTTTGGCCAGGTTGCGCAGGGACTCCACCAACTCGAACATGGCCGCGCCCCCTTGCTCACGGATCACCTGCCCCAGCAGGTGCCCCAACAGGTTCACCTGAAGGCTGAGTGGCGTAGATATACCGTGCCCCTTGGCCGTGATATCAATGTCCTTAAAGCTGGTCGTTGGTGTCATCGAAGTGTGGACGATGCTTGATTCCCAATGTTGGAGAGCTGTGTTGTTTGATGATGAGAAATTTAATCCCGCCGGTAGCGGGGTTACCAGTGCGATGGAAGCAGGAGGCGTATACGATGCCTGGTTATTTAGCGCTGTGAGGGGCCTCGACGTCAGCTTGGGCCCCTGGGATTGTGGCCGCTTTGCTACGGACGGTCTACGCTCGAAGGGTCTTGTGATCTCGACTCGTTTCAGGCATCCGATTGGGTTAAAGAAAATCTGGTCGCTACCGATAGAATATACTGAGCGATAGTGAAAACAGGACTCACCACAGGTTCTGATTGTAAAAGAACCCGGGTGCCGGTTATCTATGGAGGTCGATTCGGTGTCCGGGTGGGCGCCTCCAGGGGATGGATGCGCTCGCCCGTCATGTGAACCATGCCGGGTTATCAGCGACCCATTATCTGTGTGGCCGGAAAAATGTGATTTTAAGCTGCTACCCATTGTGGCACCCCAGCGTGGTCTATCGTTCCTGCGTCGTTCCTGGCGCAACCAGTTGGGGCTCCTCCGAGGGGAAGCCTGGTACATGTTGCCGGGCTTCCCTTTTTTTTAATAGTCGATGATCATGGCAGGAAAAATCGAACAGAAGGAGGCGTGAACCCGATCCTCACTTACACTCCCCGCAGGTCCGGCTCCCAGATGATCTTGTGCAGCTGCAGCTGAAAACGTACCGGTAAGCGGTCGCCCAGAATCCATTCCGACAAGGTTTGCGGCTCGAGCCGCCCAAAGACCGGCGAGAACAGAACGGTATGCCGCCCGAGGTGATCGTGTTGTTCCAGCGCTGCTTTGGCCCAGTCGTAATCGGCCCGGTCGCCGATGACAATCTTGATCTCATCCTGTGGGGCCAGATCGTCCAAGATGGACCACAGATTCTTTTTCATCATGCCAGAGGAAGGGGCCTTGAAGTCCACGATCTTGATGACATCCCTGGGCACCCGGTCGATGGGTAGGGAGCCGCCGGTTTCCAGCAGCACCTCGTATCCATCTTTCAGCAGCCGTTCCATCAGTTCGATGGCTCCCGGTTGCATGAGGGGCTCGCCGCCGGTGACCTCCACCAACCGGCAGCCGTAGGCCGCCACGCGCTCCAGGACCTGATCCACTGTCAGGTCTTCGCCCTCGTAGAAGGCGTATTCGGTATCGCACCAGGTGCAGCGCAGGTTGCAGCCGGTGAGGCGCACGAAGACGCAGGGCCGCCCTGCATGGGAGGACTCCCCTTGTATACTGTGGAATATCTCGTTTACCTTCAGCATACCACGCGAACCGAATTTATGGCCGCTGATGACAAGGTTCCCGCATCTTTATGGATAAAGCCACACCACCGATTATCAATCGCGCCGGCAACGGGGACCCCGCGCAGGATGCCGGTCCCAAATTGGCCCGGCCGGTAGCCGAGCTGCGCCGGGACAGCTACGACACCACCGCTGCCTTAGAGGTCTTTGATAATTGCCTGTTGGCGGCCGCCGGTCTGCCCCTGGACAAGGACCTGAACACCCATCCGCTGGTCCTGGTGCAGGGGGCCAAGGCCCTGGTGGGGTTGCGGCCTGACCGCCCCAGCCGGCGGCTGGTGGACTTTGCCCTGGATATTTGCGCTGGCGGTCAAAGTGAGCCGTGGGACCGGGACCTGTTGCATATTTCCCCGGATAAGCTGGGCCTGACGGTATCGGTTGGCGACCTGGAGGAGGCCATCCTGGCTGGCGACCCGGCCACGGCGCGGGAGAACCTGGGACGTCTGCTGCTGGTGACGGCCAACCGGTCGTTCATGTTCGATATCCTCCTGGACGTGGCCGGTCGCCAACCCGATCAGGCTGGATCGCTGGTGCCCTTCATCCACTACGCCCGGCGGGCGGCCGACCTTGTAGGACCCCCGAA
>JADFNF010000160.1 GCA_022563485.1 Fidelibacterota bacterium
CTTAACTTCCAATTCATGAGCGTGAGACCCCATGGAATGTTCGTCCAATTCCGTGCGGCCCGTTCGTCTGGCGGTGGACAGGACGTTGGGATGGGACAGCAATATCTCTTCCACCATCTTTCCAATCTGATCCGATTCATGCAGGGACGTTCCCGGTACGGTGGCGACGCTGATGTTCAAAGTCCCCTCGTTGAATTCCGGCAAGAATGACCGGCCCATAAACGGCAGGATGGTCAACGCTATGACGACCAATATTCCCGCCAATCCGATGATCTGGTTTCTTCGGCGCAAGCACCACTTGAGGGTGGGTAAATACAGAGTCTTGAGCCGGCTAACCAGCCAACTGTCCTTGATCTGTTTGGTGGAGACATTGCGCAACAAGTAGGAGCTCAAAGCGGGGGTAACGGTTACTGCCACCAACAGGGATGCGAAAATAGAAACAACATACGCCAGCCCAAGAGGTCTGAGCATCCGTCCTTCCACACCGCTCAAGAAAAAGATGGGAATGAACACGACTATGACAATGAACGTGGCCATGGCAATCGGCGACCGTATTTCCGAGGAGGCGTCTGCCACAACATCATCGAAGGGCCGACGATCCGACTCCGGTTTTTCCTGGTTTTGACGAATACGTCGGTAAACATTCTCCACATAAATAATCGCATCATCGACCAGTACGCCAATCGCGATGGCCATCCCGCCCAGAGTCATGGTATTGATGGAAAGATTCAGCAGTTTCAACACCAGGATGGACACCACCAGCGACAAGGGAATGGCAATCACCGATATGGTTGTTGTACGAATGTTCATCAGGAAAGCAAACAGGACCAGCACCACCAGGATCGCCCCATCCCGGATCGCCTCCACCACGTTATGTATGGCCACTTCGATAAAGTCCGCCTGCTTAAAGATGTCCGTATGCAGGATCACGTCCGGTGGCAGCGATGGTCGGATTTCATCCATAACCGCTTCAATATTCCGGGTCAGTTCCAGCGTGTTCGCGTCGGGCTGTTTGCTGATGACCAACATGACACCGTCGCGGTTATTGATGGAGGCCGTACCCAAAGGGGTGGCCGCAGCGATGGCCACCTGGGCCACATCGCGAATGAGGATCGGGATACCATTGTGGGTGGCTACCACCGTGTAATCCAGGTCATCCAGCGTCCTGATCCGCCCAATCCCCCGGATCAGATATTCCTGACCCGCATCAACAAACACGCCGCCGGTGGCATTGACGTTCGTTGCCGAAACGGCGTGGAGAATCTCCCGCATGCTCAGGTCATACTTGCGCAGCAGGTGGGGGTTAATCTGGACCTGATACTGTTTGGTTTCACCGCCATAGACCAGCACCTGGGCCACGCCGGGGATAGATCGTAGCCGCCGCCGGAGGGTGAAATCGGCCAGGGTGCGAAGCTCCATCGCCGATGTGCTGTCGCTGGTGACTCCTACCAGCATGATCTCTCCCATGATGGAGGTGATCGGCGCCAGGATGGGCTGGTCCACATCATCAGGAATAGCGTTGCGGACGGACTGAAGTTTTTCGTTGACGATCTGTCTGGCGATGTAGATATCCGTTCCCCATTCGAATTCCACCCAAATGATGGAAAGGCCCTGAATCGAATTGGATCGGACCCGCCGGACACCGGACGCGCCGTTCACCGTCGTTTCGATGGGGAAGGTCACCAACATCTCCACTTCCTCCGGCGCCATGCCGTGGGCCTCGGTTATGATGGTCACCGTAGGGGCAGTGAGATCGGGGAACACGTCGACGGGCAGCCTTATTGCTGTATAGACCCCCACCAAAAACAGGGCCAGCGCCCCAATCAGGACGATCAGCCGATTGTTCAAACTCAAGTGCATTAGTTTTTCTAGCATATCGGATTCCTATAGTTCGAGCACAGGCAGTTAATGGGCGTGACCATGGCCTATCTCCTTGGATGTGGAGGCCAGTTTTACCAGATAGCCCCCTTGGGTCACCACTCGCTCTCCTTCCTTCAATCCGCTCTGGATGGATATCCAGCCTTTATAACGACTGCCCGTTTGGACGGCCCGCTTTTCGAAGGATTCGCCTTCCGCGTGGACAAAAACGATCTGTTGGGCATCGTCTTCATAAAGGGCGCTTTCAGGAATGCTCAATGAACGGGTGGCACTAGTAGTGTAGAGTTCCACTTGCGTCATCTGACCGATCTTCAGAATGTTGTCCGGGTTGGCGATCTCCAGAAGAATGGGGATAGTTCTGGTGTCAGCATCCACCATGTTGCCCATACTCAACAGCCGGAAATCGCGGCCTTCCAGGATAATTGCGGACTTCAAACCGGGAACGATGAGGGCCGCTCCCTCCGGCGTTTGCATCCGGTAGTAATCCTTTTCAAACAGGTTAATCCGCAACCATACGGTGGACAGATTTATAATGGTCATCAGTTTTTGTCCGGCGCTGATCTTCTGCCCGGGGAGAATGGTAACCTCTGTTACTGTGCCATCGATCGGCGCGCGCAACTGAAATAGGTCGGAATTGTCAGACTGGGTGTAGGCCTCGTAGCCGGCCTTTTGGATAAGATAGTTGTTTTTGAGCTCCTCAAACTCACGGTTTGAGATGGCGTTTTTCTGCTTCAGCCTTTGCGCCCGTTCATATTCCGTTTTAGCGTATTCGTAGGCCAATTTCCGGTCTATCCAACTGTCAACGGAACCTAATTGCGGTGAGAAGGTTGCCAGGATTTGTCCCTTTTTGACAACGGCGCCGGGGATAACCATCGCTTGATTATGCTCCACCCGCAAAACCCCTTCCACCGGTGACGTTATTTCAGCATACGATAACTGGCGGGGCAACACCTCGCCTATGGCCTGAATGGAGCCGCGCATAGGCCTGACCTGGGCCGGTTCGGTGCGAAACTCGATCTTCCACTGTTGCTCCTTTAAAAAGGTAATGGCTTCAGCGCCACTTTCCGGTTCTTTGGGTATCTCCTCAGCCGATTCATAAACCACGAAATCGTCGATTTGAAAGGTCTCACTCACCCTGGGCCCGATGTAGTTCAAGGTGAACAAGTATGGGCCCGCCAGGGGCAGCTCAACCATGGGATTGAAGATCCCCTCTCGAAGCAGATAGTCCCGTTTCACTTGAAAGGTCTGCCCGCTCTGGTGCTGAAACGATAGGGTAATCGCACCTCCCTGAATGGCCTTGAAGTCCTCCATGACCGAGAGATGAATGACGAATTTCCCCGGTGAGGACTTGACCGGTAGGGGATATTCCATAAACAGTTCCATCTTATCGGTCCACTGAGTGACGGATGTAGACGGTACTTCGTTTTCATCGGTGGATTGGACGCCAGGGTTATCCTCCCCGGCCGAACATCCACTTGTAATCAGGCTTAAAACGATTCCAAGAATAACAGTCAAACGCTTCATCGTCTGTCTCCTCCCTGCGCTGAAAAGGTTACCAATATCTGTCCCGTGAGAGCCTCCAGCTTTAGCAGGCGCTGGTAATAGTCGGTCAGTTGGCTGAAATATTGTTGGATGCCGTGGTCATGGATCTGGATGGCGCTCAGCAGTTCCGTCAAGGACATCCAGCCCTCTTGGTAAGAGACCAACGCGCTGGCGATCATAGCCGGGGCTGCATCAAAGTTGGTCTCCATCATTGCCAGTGACGTTCCCAGATTCCGGATGGCCAGTACCACGGTTTCGATTTGGCCCCGTACGCTTTGCTGGAATCGCTCAAATTCCCTTACTGTGATTTCAAGTTCAATTTGCTGTTTGTGAATGAGCGCCCGGTTCCGGTTCAATACTGGCAGGGGAATGGATATACCGGCCACATAACCATTCTGACTTGGCGTCGCCCACTTGGTACCGCCAAAGATGTTGAAGTAGGGAATTACCCGTCCCCACTCCATCCGGATTCGGCTCTTGAGCGCTTGTACCATCATTTCTCTCTGTCGATAGCCCGGGGTGCCGGGGATCAGTGATAGGTAATGGGCCGTGGTCTCCAGCGCTACAGGTTGGAATAAAATCGCTGTGAGCAGCTGCAGGTCCGCTAAGGCGTCGATCCCCAGGGCTACTTTCCATTGGCTTTCCACAGATTGTAGCATCAGCTCTATTGCTTGCGACCCGGCGTTGATGTTGAACAGGGTCGTCTGTATCAGATGTTGATCAACGCCGGATAGGGTTCCTTCCGTCAACTGGTCCTGCGCAATGCCCGATACATTCACGATCACCTCTTTCAACTGGGCTCGACGGACCAACTGCGTTTCCAGCAATTTTAGTTTGATGTATCCAACTTTCAATTCGCTTATGAGGCGTCTGGTTTGGTCATCTTTTGTATATCCCACCGCCTCTATGTGGGACTGCCAGCTCTGCCGACGCCTGGCACGTACCCACGGCATTTCAATGGCTTTACTTAGAATCAGATATTGCTCCGGCTGGTCGCCAACCACTTCTTGCGAAAAGCCCAGGCTGGGGTTGGTCCACTGCAGGTCCAGGGCCTGATCGGCTCGGACGACATCGTAGCTCCTCCTGATGATTTCGGCCTCCGGACTGTGCTCCAACGCACGGCCGGCAATTTGATCGAAGGTTAGAGATACCGTATTCTCCTGAGCAGCAACGGAGCAGACCAGGATCACCCACCCAAAATAGGCGAAATTCAACTGCCGTAATGGCATTGTCACCCTCCTTAAATGGAGCGTTATTTACTTTAATAGACTAGGTATTGAAACTGGGGAAGTCTGGGAGACTTCAGACGAGCTGTGGCGGACCCCGGGGAATGTCCGGAGAGATAAAGACTGTATGTGGCGCTGGACTGTGATCTATGCTTTGAACATGAATGGG
>JADFNF010000161.1 GCA_022563485.1 Fidelibacterota bacterium
GGGCTATTACGGCCGGCGCCCGGAACTTGGGGCAGCCTGGGGGGCGCTGTAGTGTGGTGGCTGCTGTGGCCGCAGCCTGTGGGGGTTCAGGTAATGATGGTGATTGTGGCTGCCGGGCTGGGCATTTGGGCCGGTGGCTACCTCGAGCGCAGCACCGGGATCAGCGATCCCTCAATCATTGTGCTGGATGAAGTAGCCGGGATATGGTTGGCCCTGCTGGGTTGCGGGCCGGTACTGTGGCAATTCGCCGTCGCCTTTATACTATTCAGGTTACTGGATATTTTAAAGCCAGGGCCCATAGGGCGGGCCCAATCGCTGCCCGGCGGATGGGGGATCATGGCTGATGATCTGTTGGCGGGCGGGATCACCCTGGCGGTGCTGGTTGTCTTGAGGATGGTGCTTTGAAGGCCGCCATCCTGACGATCGGGGAAGAACTGATCTCGGGGTTCACGGTGGACACCAACGCCGCCTGGATCGCCCAGGCACTGCTGCCAATAGGCATCAGGGTGGTAGAAACCGTTTCCGTAGGTGACGATCCGGAGGCTATCCTGGGTGCTCTGGAGCGCTTGGATAACCGCATGGGGCTGGTCATTGCCACCGGGGGGTTGGGTCCCACCCACGACGATATCACTAAAAGTGCCTTCTGCCGCTATTTCGACAGTGCCCTGGAGTTCGACACAGTTTATTGGGACTCATTGGTAGAGCGTTTTGCCTCCCGGGGGGTGGTGATCCCGGAGAACAACCGCTCCCAGGCGGAAGTGCCGGTAAAGGCTGAAGTTCTGCCCAATTCGGTGGGCTCGGCGCTGGGCTTGCGATTTCGATCACCGCAGACCACCTTTATCCTCTTGCCGGGGGTGCCCCTGGAAATGAAGGCCATTATGACCGAGGAGGTGCTCCCCAGCCTGGGGAAGAGAACGGGTGACAAGTGGATCACCGTGCGTACCAGCGGCATATTCGAGAGTGCCCTGGCGGAGCGGTTGGAATCGGTGCTGGCCTCCTTCCCGGAAGTGAAGGTAGCCTTTCTACCGGAATATAGCGGTGTGAATATTCGGCTGTGGCCTGAATCGTCGGGGAATAAGGAACCCGGCGAGGTAGAGTCGGCTGCCCGAGCTATTGAAACGGAACTGGGCGCGCTGGCCTACGGTCGGGACCAGGCGAGCATTGGAAAAATTGTGGTGGAGGCGCTCACCGCCCGGGGCGAGACCCTGGCATTGGCCGAATCGTGCACCGGCGGCCTGGTGGCATCGTTGGTGACCGATGTACCCGGCGCATCCAAGGTGCTGCTGGGCAGTGTGGTGGCCTATAGCAATGCCGTTAAGGAGCAGCAGTTAGGGGTGTCACCTGAGTCTATGCGGGACTTTGGAGCTGTGAGCGATGTGGTTGTCAGGGAGATGGCCGCCGGCGCTCAGGCAGCTCTGGGCGGCACCTGGGGGGTTGCGACAACCGGCATCTCCGGCCCCACGGGCGGCACACCGAAAAAACCGGTGGGACTGGCCTACATTGCCGTGGCGGGACCGGGCGGCACTGTGAGCAAGGAAATGCACTTGGCGCCCATTAGATTACCCCACAAAGCCGCTACCGCCCAGGCGGCCTTAAACCTGTTGCGACTGGAGATTTTACGCCTTGAACAGTGACATTACCCGTATCTTTTTTGGATTCGCCCTGCCCCCTGAAGTATCTCGCCGGGCGGGAATGCTGCGAACTCTGGTGACCGACCCTAAAAATGCGGTACGCTGGGTTAAGGGGCGCAATATCCATCTGACCATGCGTTTCCTGGGCGAAACGCCGCGCACGGCCGCGGAGGAGATAATCGAGGGAATCAAGGAAACCCTGACCGGATATGGGCCACTGGCGATAACTATTAAAGGCGCCGGTGTATTTCCGGCCCCCACCCGGCCCCGGGTACTGTGGATGGGCGTGACCGGCGATAATGAGGGGCTGATTCGGCTGGAGCAGGCCATCCATGACGTGGTGGGACCGTTGGGCTTTCCGCGCGAAGACCGGGAGTTCCATGCGCACGTTACCTTAGGCCGGGTGCACTACCCGCAAAAAGTTACTCCGGACGTGTCAATGTTCTTAAACTCGGAGTACGACCCAATCCGATGCGAACTGAAGAGTCTGCATTTATACGAAAGCAACCAGGGGGCGGACGGGCTGAGATATATTCCTCTGGCCACATTCCCCATCACGACGGAGCCCCGCCAGGAGTAATTATGAATACCAAGGAACAGAAAAAGCAAGCTATCGAAGCCACTATCACCTATATCGACCGGGAGTTCGGCAAGGGGTCGTTGATGAGACTGGGCGACCGGGCCAGCATGGATGTGCCCGTGATCCCCACCGGTTCCTTGGCCCTGGATGCCGCACTGGGTGTTGGAGGTATCCCCCGGGGCCGGGTAACGGAGATCTACGGGCCGGAAGCATCGGGCAAGACCACCCTGACGCTGCATATTATAGCCGAAGCCCAAAAAACCGGCGGCTATGCGGCCTTCATTGACGCCGAGCATGCCCTGGACCCGACCTACGCCCAGAACGTGGGGGTTGACATCAAGAACCTGCTCATATCCCAACCCGACACCGGCGAACAGGCGTTGGAGATCACCGAAGCGTTGGTGCGCAGCCGGGCCGTGGACGTGGTGGTAATCGACTCGGTGGCGGCGCTGGTGCCCAAGGCCGAACTCGATGGCGAGATGGGTGATGCCCATGTGGGACTGCAGGCCCGGCTCATGTCTCAGGCCCTGCGCAAGCTCACCGGCACGGTTTCCAAGACCAATACATCGGTGATCTTCATCAACCAATTACGCGAGAAGATCGGTGTGATGTACGGCAACCCCGAGATCACCCCTGGCGGCCGAGCGCTGAAGTTTTACACATCGGTGCGCCTGGATATTCGCCGGATAGCCGCCTTGAAGGAAGGCGACAGCGTTATCGGCAGCCGTACCCGGGTGAAGATT
Organism: Fidelibacterota bacterium; assembly: GCA_022563485.1. GTDB lineage: Bacteria > Fidelibacterota > Marinisomatia > SCGC-AAA003-L08 > TS1B11 > JADFNF01. Next base: position 2,955 of record JADFNF010000161.1, read on the forward strand.
GTAAAAAACAAGGTGGCGCCGCCGTTCAAATTGGCCGAGTTCGACATCATCTACGGCCAGGGAATTTCCTACGAGGGGGACCTGCTGGACATCGGCCTGCAGGCGGACATTGTGCAGAAGAGCGGGTCCTGGTACAGTTATGGCGATCTGCGCCTGGGTCAGGGCCGCGAGCACTCCCGGGTGTTCCTGCGGGAGAACACCGAAATTCGCGATAAGATCAGCGTTGAGGTGCGGGGCTTCCTGGGGCTGGATAAAGCCGGGGAAAAGCGGGACGAAAAAGAGGGCGAAGAGAAGGCGGGGTAGGGGGTGCTAAGGGATTTAGTATTATCGCTAGATGATTTGTTTAGCGAACTCAAAGCTAATATACTTGTGATAATACAATAAACAAGAATATGAACAGGTCTCAAGACTCTAAGTTTGAATTGACATAGCAAATCATGATTAGCAGGGCTGCGGATTACCGACTGCGCAATAGTAGGAGGGTATCATGAGACAGGTCGTGCTCTACCCCGGTGAAGATCAATACTGGGTTGCTGAATGCCCGAGTCTTCCAGGTTGTATCAGCCAGGGGAAGACCAAAGATGACGCCATATCCAACATCCGAGAAGCTATCGAGGGATATATCGCGGCTCTCGAAGAAGACAATCTGCCGGTCCCTCCTGAAAATATTGATACCGTACTTGTAGCAGTATGAGTCCACTTCCCCGGATTTCGGGGCGGGCCCGGAGCACCAGGAAATGCACCACTAGCCTAGATAAGGTGATCCAGGTTGCGGGAGCCGTGGATGACCCGATGGATTTCAATCGTTTTCCCGCGTACGATATAGAACACTAGGTAGGCGTCAAGGATAAGGACGCGATAACCGTATTCCCGTAGTTTTGGATTGCGGGGTGTCCGTCCCAGGAGCGGCTGATCCTCCAACAGGCCAATCTTTGAATCGAGTTCCTCAATGAAGGAAGCTGCCCGGCTGGGATTGTATTGGGCAATAAAGTCAAGGATGGAACGGAGATCGTCTTGCGCTACGGGTAGGTAGCGCAGGGTATACTCAGCCGGCATCGCCGGGGTGGCGGAGCGTGGTTAGCATCTCCTTGTGCGTGACGCCCTTTGCTCCCGCTGCCGATTGGGCCTGCGCGACGCCTAGTTTTTCGAAGAGGTCTACCTGCGCCTTGAGCCGTTCGTAATGTTCAATACTCATCACCACCAGGTCTCCTACGCCGTTGGTCGTGAGGTAGACCGGCTCATCCTGCTCGTGGCAGATGGTGGCGATCTCCCGGGTGCGGGTGCGTAGGCTGGATATGGGCTTGATGATGGGCATGATGTTCTCCAAAACTGTTGTTGTACTAAATTAGTACTTTACATTGATATGATCAAGTATGAATATGCAGTGTAATTTGCATAGCGGCCATGCCTGATCATACCCAGCGGCAGAAAGTCCGCGATGCCGCCTTTCGCCTGTTGGCGGTGCGGGCCAGGAGCGCCAGGGAGCTCCGTCAGCGCCTCATACAAAAATCATTCCCCCCTGACCTGATTGACGAAACCCTGTTAGATTTCCAGGCCAAAGGGTACCAGAGCGACGAACAATTTGCTCGCCTGTTTACCACTTCAAAGTGGAGCAATTCCGGTTGGGGACCGGCCCGGGTGCGCCGGGAACTGGGGGCCAGGGGGATTGCCCCTGAGCTCATCGAACTAGTCGTGGGGGAGACCTACGGGGAGGTGGACTTGGTGGCCGGCATTCTGCCCCTGGCCAGGAAGCGGTGGCGGTCCACTGCGGGACTGCCACAAGACAAGCGGCGCAAC
>JADFNF010000162.1 GCA_022563485.1 Fidelibacterota bacterium
GGTCCATGAGATCGAAGTCGGGGTGGACCATCTGGACCTTCTTGTAGAATTCCACCTTACCGTGGACGGCCACCCGGTCTCCTATCTGAAAGCGGTCCTGGATCCATTCGAAGCCCCGAAACCAGACGCAGGTTAAGGTGCCGCTTTCATCGCCGATGGTGACCTGGAAGAACTTGCGTCGACGGGGATATTTCATCCCCTTACCGGTGACCCGCCCCAGGACGGTAGCCTGCTCCCCGATGATCAGGTCCCGAATAGGTGAAACGCTCCGGCGGTCGAGATAGCGTCGGGGGAAGTAGTTGAGCAGGTCTTCCACCGTGCTAACGCCCACCTCTTTCAGCGCCTCGGCCCGCACCGGACCAATGCCCTTCACATACTGGACCGAATCGGTGAGGCGTATTGAGGGTGAAACTTTGGCGCTCATCCTGCCGGTCAAGTTAACGGCACGGGGAGATAAATGTTACAGTGGGTATCGGCAGGGATCGAAGAGCTCACGGGCCAGTCCTATGCTCGGCCCACAGCCGCCGGTACACCCAGCTCCAGAACAGGTAGAACAGTGGCCCGGTGATGAGGCCCCCCAGCGCATCAATCGCATAGTGGAACGAGCAGTACACCGTCGATACGGCCAGTCCCGAAATCACCAGGAGCAGCCCGGTGCGCACCCAGGGCGCCCTCGGCCGCAGGAGCAAAAAGATCACCACTGCCTCACCCACATGGGAACTCGGCAATGCTCCCCCGGCGCTGTCGCCGAGGGTATAAATCCAATCAATGAGCGGTCCCAGCAGTCCCTGACCGTCGAACCTGAGGAAGCGGTCGTCGAGGGGCCCCACCACGGGAAACAGGATGAAGATTACCTGGTAGGTGACATAGGTTCCCATGAATACGAAGGCGAATCTGAGGAATTCGGGCGATACGGGTAGCTCCGTTTGACTCACCGATTTCCGCCCCTGCCGCCAGCTGACCGCGAAACCACCCAGGACCAGGGGGTAGTAGGTCAGGTAGAGGAGGTGGAAGAGCTCCCGCCACCAGGGCCCGGACAGCAGGTCCGCAAGGTACCGGTGGGGGTGTCCGCCGAACAGCCAGCGGTCCCAGGTGCGAACCAGGCCGTCGTAGACCTGGCCGGCATGGAACAAGGTGCCTACGAGTTCGATCTCGTAGTGTAGGGGCAGCAGAAGCAGGAGGGGATAGAACCAGCGCAGCCAGGCCCGGGGCCCCGACTGCGCGTCAACACTTGTAATGCCCAAGACCATAATGATCATGACCAAATGGATCAGGGCGGTGATGAGGTAGAGGTATCCGAAATAGGAACCGAAGAAGGTTAAGGCGAAGATGAGACCCAGATACCACAGGATGAGCCGGTCGAAATGGTACCGCCGGGGCTTCATAGCCGACCGCCGGCCGCATCCATAAGGTGGTCGGTGGTCACAGCCGTATTGTCCATCATGCCGGGGTAGCCGGACATGCCCGCGTTCAGCTGAATGGTCGGTTGTGCTTCCGGTTGTGGAAGACGGCCATGCGGTCAACGTCACGACCATTAAGGGTCGCCAGGAAGCAGGATTGGGAAACATAGCGATAGAATGGGTGCTCGTGGGGCGAGAGTTGGCCTTTCATGTCCAGGCGCAAGGGTGGGACCCGACACGGCTCTCCTGGATAGAGCCGGTGGGGCAAGTCGATAAAGCGGCGGAGCAGAGCGGGGGTTGTTACATCCAGAACAAGCACAAATTTCCCTTGTTGTCGGCTGACGGTAATTTACGCGCGAGCAACCCGGGGGAAAAGGGTGTCGTATTTGGCTTGCACAAACCGGAACGGTATCTCCCAGAACTTCATCCCGCTCTGATGCGATCGTCGCCACCGTTTCGAGCCGGTGACCTCAGTCACTACTGCGGTGTCGCCGGTTTAAAACACGGTGTAAGTGTCTCATGGTTGACAGCCCAGTCTCACGCTATGTCTTACTATCACCACGTGAATAATGTATCCCGCTATCATTCGAGGATGGTCACCCTTCTCGCCTTGGCTCTGAGCCTTCAGGCCGGTGGCTATCTGGCCGCCCAGACCTGCAGCTGCGGTGCCCCCCCGCTGCTGGGTTTTATCGATGGCGGCCCAAAGGACCGGGGCAGTTGGCAGTTGGCGTGGGAATATGAATACAACGACATCTCGAATCTGGTGAACAGCACCCGGCCGTTGACGCCGGATGATCGCCAGCAGACTTCCCAGTCCGGAGTGTTGAAAGTTAGTTATGGCATCAACCGTATCTTTTCCGTAACGGCCATGTTGAACATGATACTGAAGGAACGGGACGTTACCGATCTGCTTCGCGTGCGGGGGGTGGGGGATGGCTTGGTCATATTGCAAGCCAATCTTACGCCGGGGTACAACTATCCGCAGCGGGAGTTGGTGGTCGGTGTCGGAATCAAGGCGCCCATAGGGCGGGCCGATCTGAAACGCAACGAGGTGCTGATCTCGGCGGACATGCAGCCCAGTTCCGGGGCCTGGGATGGTATTTTCACCGGCTACGCATCAAGCGAGGTCCTCATGCCCCGGCCCGTTCGTGTATTTATTTCGACCTCTTACCGGCTTACTGGTAGCTATCTGCGGTTTCCCTCCACTAATCAGCGCTACCAATTTGGCGATGAGTTTGTCGCCAGCTTGGGTGCCGGGTATACCTTGGGCCCTCGGTTGGGACTGACCCTCATGGGGCGTTTTCGCTCCAGCGGTGCCAGCCGCTTTTCAGGTGCCCTGATCCCTAATACGGGCGGCCAGTGGTACTATTTGGTGCCCGGAATTCATTTGGCCCTCCCCAACGGTGTGAACCTGGGCATTGGTGGCCAGCTGCCACTATACCAAAAGCTGAATGGGCTCCAGCTCACCACCAAATTCAGCATCTCCATGTCCGTCTTCTATTCCTTCGGCGGCCGTTCATCCCTGGGTATCTAATAGGGAAGCAAAATCTGCCCATGTTTCGACCGAAACCATTCTTTCTGATGATCGTCCTTGGGCTGGGGCTCATGCTGGGGGGCTGTGATCGGATATTTAGTTCCAGGGACCGGGGCGGTGTTCCAGGCGGACTATGGCTTATTCCTGTCGATGAGGTCTTCGGTGGTGGCCCCGGGAAAGATGGGATTCCGGCCATTTCCAATCCCCAATTCGCAGCAGCCAAAGATGTCGGTTTTTTAGCTGACAATAGCCTTGTGGTGGGTGTCAAAGTGGGGGCTGAAACCCGCGCCTACCCCCATCTTATTCTCGATTGGCACGAGATCGTCAACGATCAAATATCCTCCAGCAACTATGCGCTGACCTATTGCCCCCTCACCGGTTCGGCTATCTCCTGGAATCGGACCATCGGGGGGCAGACCACCACCTTCGGCGTATCGGGGCTGCTCTACAACACCAACCTGATTCCCTACGACCGGGCCAGCGGAAGTAACTGGTCTCAGATGAGGCTGCTGTGTGTGCAGGGTGAGAACATCGGATCGGCGGTGGAGATATTTCCCATTGTTGAGACGACCTGGAAAACCTGGCGCGAGATGTATCCGGAAACCAAAGTCATGACCACTTCAACCGGTTATTCCCGCAGCTATGGGGCGTATCCCTATGGGAGTTACAGGTCAGACCGGTCGCTGCTGTTTCCCATTAGCGACTCTGATGACCGGTTGCATCCCAAGGAGCGGGTCGCTGGCCTGATCGTCGACGATCAAGCTAAAGTGTACCGGCTGGGGACCTTTGCCGCCGGCGACACTGTTCGCGTCATTAACGATGAGTTTAAGGGCATTCCCATCGTGGTCGCTGGGAGCGAAAAATCTAATGTCATCGTCATCTTCCAACGGTCCCTGCCCGATAGCACGGTTCTGAGTTTCACGCCTCTGCAGCAGGTACTCCCGGTGGTGATGCTGGACAATGAGGGGACCAGCTGGGATCTCTTCGGGCGGGCCGTAGCCGGTCCCCGGGCGGGCGCGCAGCTGCCCATCACCCGATCTTATATCGCCTATTGGTTTGCCTGGGGAACATTCTTTACCGGAGTCGAAATTTATTCCGATTAACCGGGGCTTAGGCCGGAATCCCCTGGACGGAAGAAGGAGCGAGCGTATGCATGGAACCCTCAGTTTGGCGTTGATTGCCCGGCTGGCGTTGGGACTGTTGCTCATCAGTTGTGGGCAGGTCCTTGAATCTAAAAACCCTACCAGCGAAATCATATCCGAAGATAATTCCGATGACGACATGGGTGATGGTAGCGAAGATGCAACCGACGTTGATACCGAATCCTGGCTTATTCCCGTCAATGAGGTCTTCGGTGGCGGCCCCGGCAAAGATGGGATCCCGGCCATCTCGAATCCCAAGTTCAAACCCGATTCGACCATCACCTTTTTGAGTGATGACGACTTGGTCATCGGAGTCAAATTTGAGGGCCAACTCCGCACTTATGCCCATCTCATTCTCGACTGGCACGAGATTGTGAATGATAACCTTGGCCAGAGATATTTTGCTCTGACCTATTGCCCCCTCACCGGCTCGGCCATCGCGTGGGACCGAAATTTAGGAGGCGAGGTGACTACGTTCGGCGTGTCGGGGCTACTCTACAACTCCAACCTGATTCCCTATGATCGGGCCACCGGCAGCAACTGGTCGCAGATGAAACTGCTCTGCGTTCAGGGGGAGAACCGGGGGCAGGTGGCGGGGACCTTTCGGATCGTGGAAACCACCTGGAAGACCTGTCGCAAGATGTAC
>JADFNF010000163.1 GCA_022563485.1 Fidelibacterota bacterium
ACTGGGCCTTACTCTCATCGGTAAACTCAAGGGTAAACAAATGCGGCCGACGGGCTACAGGTCCTCAAGGAAATCATCGAGGTTATCTACTGAAGTGGTTTTGCCGGTTCGAGCCTCAGCCATCGCTCGGGCGAAACTGTTGCGGATAGCCTCATCCTGCCAGATCCAGGCCTCGTTGGCGGGGATATGTGCCATGGGCCGCAGGAGGATGTAGCCCTCGGCGCTGAGAAAAATGTCCATCGATCTGGGGGAGGATATGCCCTCGAGGAACCGGGCGATCTTCTTCCCCAGGCTCACCCTATATTTATCATCCAGGGTCTTGGAGTCGATGTATTTAAAGACCTGGCCGGAAACCTGAATATCTTGTGACTCTCCCGGTTGGTTCGTCCTTGGTTCCATGACAATGAGTCCCTCTTCCATTACCACTTCGAGGTTAACGGCGGCTGGCTGTGCGAGTCAAGGGAAAAGTGGGATATTCCCACTATGGATAATTGGGCGTCATAGCGGCTACCCCCTCACCCCGCGCCGCCGCCCGCACATCCAATATCATGTTCGTCAGCGCCAGGGTGGGGTTGATGTTCCGCTCCAGGTGCCCCAGGGCCTGCTCCACGGCGGCGGCGGCGGTGCCCCAGTCGGCGTCGGGGAACGCCTTCCGGTGGCGCTCCAGGTCGACCAGCCGCTCGGCAAACACGACCCGCGACGGTTCCCCCGCCGTTTGCAGGACCATGAGGTCCCGGAGCCACAGCTGCAACAGCTGCAGGCGAAAAGTAAAGTCCAGGGAGTGGCTCCTGCGCAACATGGCCAGATCGCTCACCAACCGCTGCCAGCCGGTCCCCTGGCCGGACAGGTCTGCCGGTCTAGGGACCAAAAGAGCATCCACCAACTGATCCAGAGCCTGCCCCGAGCCTGGCGAGGAAGCGTGTAGTCGCCCATCATTATCGGCGGCCAACAGGCGGGCCTGTGGCAGATTGCCCCCCGTCACCCGGGCCAGGATGCGGGCGTCGCCGGACGTTAAGCCGGCCTGCTGCTCCAGGTAGCCCGCTGCCTGATCGGTGGTCAAGGGGGGGAAATACAGCCCCAGGCACCGGGAGCGAATGGTCTCGATAAGCATGTGGGGCCGGTCGGTCACCAGGACAAATACAGTTTCAGGGGGTGGTTCCTCCAGTAGTTTGAGCAGGGCATTAGCCGCGGCGGGACTGGGCAGACACAACTTTTCCGCCTCGAAGATCAGGATCACCCGCCAACCTCGCTCGGCCTTGCTCAGGGTGGCATTGCGCCGCAGCTCCCGGATGGAATTAATCAGGATCGATTGGGCCCCCTCCATGTGGATTTTCATATACGGGTCCCGGGCCTTGGCGGCCAGCTGTTCGGTCAGGTTTTCCAGATCGGCGGGACGCAGGGCCTTCAGGGGTGAATCACCCTTGGCGATGGGGTTGCGCCGGGGCAACGGCACGACGATCTGGATGTTGGGGTGCTGTAGCCCGCCAGCCTTCCGGCACGACGGACACTCCCCGCAGGCACCGTCCTCAAAGCCGCCCCCATCACCCGCCCCTTGACAGTTGACCAAGGCGCCCAGCTCGATGGCGTGCCCCTCCTTGCCACTGCCCCCGGGACCATAAAACAGGTAGGCGTGGGCCAGGCGGCCCCGTTGAAAGGCGGTGTGCAAGCGATCCCATTGGGGAGCGTGGAGTATGAGGTCCTGATAGATCATGCAGGCGTGTTGCTGCTCAGCGCTGAGCCAGACGCTTGATTAGCCAGTCCTCAGGGTTCCGCTTCTGCCCGTTCGCCCAGACTTCGAAATGGAGTTTGGCGCCATCCAGACTCCCGCTGCCCCCCACGTAGGCAATGATCTGGCCTTGATCCACATAATTATCTTCGGCCACTTCCACCCGCTCCAAATGGGCATAGACCGTGTATAAATCCTTGCCGTGATCGATGATCAGGGTGGTGCCATAGCCCCGCAGGTAGGTCACCGTGGTAACCAGGCCGTCCAGAGCCGCGCTCACGGGCGAACCGGGTGAGGATTGGATATCGATGCCCGGGTTTTCCGTGACGGTATTGAGCTTGCGGTTGCGTTGCTGGCCAAAGGGAGTGATGACCCGGCCAATGACGGGCCAGGGCAGTTTGCCCCGGTAGAAGCTGATATCCGGCGCGATTGCCAGATCCCGCCTTTTGCGTATCTCCGCCAGCTCCGTAGCCCGCTTTTCCCGATCGATCTCCAGGTTGGCAACAATGCGTTCCAGCTGGACGGCGGCGCTTCGCTTTTGAACCAGGAGCCGCTCATCATGACGCCGGTCGCGCTTAATTTTATCGATCTGGGTGCGCCGCCGGGCTTTATCCCGCTGCAGCTGCACCTCCTCGTGTTCCTGCTCCACGAGCAGTTTCTGCTTGCGAATCCGATCCTGGGCCAGCTGCTCCCTGGTCTCCTGGAGCAGCTCCACCTCCACCTTGACCTTCTGTGTGAGATAGCGATCATAGTCGGCGGCCACCTTCAGGTATTTGCTCCGGTAGGTCGCCTGGTGCCAGTTCTGCGAGGTGAGGATCAATTCCAACATCGACGCCCGCCGCTGCTTGTAGATATGGACAAACCGCTCACCCAATTTGCGCTTGAGGGTGGCGATGGCCTCCTCCTCCTGCCGGATGCGCTTTTCGGCCAGGTCCATGGCCGCATGGAGTTGATCGGTCTCGTGTTCCAGGGCCTTCACCAACCGGTGGGTGAGGGACATACGCTCCTCAATCTCAAACAACGTGTTGAGGGCGTCGGCCTCGGCCTGCTCCTGCTCGGTGATGCGGCGTTCGTACCGGCGAATCTCCTCGCGCATGCGTCCCAGTTCCCCCTGCTTGTCCTCGATCTGCCGGTCCAGCCGCTTGAGCTCGGGCAAATCCTGCCCGGTCAACGGGCCGAGCGCGATGGCTATCACGAGCAGTAAATAGGTCCTGAAGGGATGCATACGAGGGATAAAGTAGAAGGGGTATCGCGCTTTGGCAACGATTATCAGAAGGAAAACGGACGGGGCGGATCGCAGGTAGTGTCCGGGGATTAAAACCACACTTAAAGAGAAAAATCCCACACTGCCTTCAGGAATTTAACGGAGAAAACACCATCAATACCTAACCAGAGCTATGGGTCATCCCGCATTAAGGCAGCATTTATCAAATTTGATCTCTTAATGCGGGGCTATATTAAGTGGAGAGATTTTAAGCGATTGCTGGAGAGAACTAAGCCAAAAGTGGGAAACACGTTGCAAGTGCATCTTTAGGACAAAGACTAGTCATTATTGCCGTTCCTCTTGAAACGATTTGCGGCAAATACGACAAGAAGTGAGCCTAGCGTGGAGAGTATTAGCCAAAATCCAAAAACTTCTGATCCTGTTACTGACAGATAGAATCCCATACCCATTGCTCCAAAAGCAATCATGAAACCCATCCATTGCCCTCGCTTGATTGCCCCTCCTCTTATTTTCTGCTCCTCCTTTTCAAGGGTCTGACGGTGCGAGGCCTGGTTTTCAGCTAATACCAATATTCGATCTGCTGCACCCTCTAGCGCATTGTTATATCCCTGGAATTCACCAGCAGGTGGCAAGGGGCCTCTATACCCCTTAAACTCCACGACGTGCTCTTGGGCGTGTTGCGGTACCTCTTCGGCAGGAGGTTCACTAATAGCGGGAATCTGCGAACTGGAACCCGATTTGCTCGGTTTTGAACTCTTCTTTGTATTCATCTATTGCTTGCCATAGATCATTGCCCACTATCTTCCAATCATTAGAAAGTGCTAGATAGTCATGATAATAGCCAATATCTTCTTCTGCAAGATTAGCCCCACCTGGTATTGATGTAAATGGCACACCAATATCAAGCAATGTACTTGCCCCATCAAGATAATAGCCAAACGTTTTCATAATTCCTCTCCGAGTACTACCCTAATTTAGTCTTGAAGCAATTATCCACCAAGCCTTACTATATAATCCCCTTCGGGAGAATGATATATTCCTTTAATGGCAACATCGCTCCTCTTGCCTTTATCTAGGACATCCCCAAAAGTATTGTGCCCAGAACCCCGGCCCAGCCCAACCGGCATTCCCCAACTCGAAACTAGACACTAGAAACCCGAAACCCAGTCCTACAACCCCCCAAACACCGGCAGGGCCCCCGTGCCCCCCGGTCCCGGCCCCTGGGTCGCCAGCACCAGGGCTTTGCGGGCGTTGTTGCAGGCCATGAGGTAGTGGTTCTCCACGGCCTTGCGGAACCGGGGCGCCGCCTTCCCCAGGCGCCGGTCCATCGTCTCCACTTTCTGGCTCCCCTTCAGGTGCTGGGCCGCCACCGGGCTGTCGATAAAATCCCGGCCCCCCAGGTACCGGGGGAACAGCACCCCCGGCCGCTCGTGGTCGAACAGGTCGCAGTAGGCGTCCAGAGAATCCTCCCGGTTCTCGTTCACCGTCCGGTAAGTGGTCCCTTCGTGGGTCTCGGCGCCGGTGCCGAAGGACTGTTCCTTGAAATATTGGAGCACCACCACATCGGGGTGGCGCCGGGCCAACCGGCGAACCTCGCTGCGAAACGGCTTGGCATCGATGACGAAGATGCGGCACCCCATAGCCGTAATCAACGCGGACATCGCCTCCACCATGCGGTCGGCCCCCACCTCCCCCAGGGGGCTAAACCGCAGCCGGTCCCC